>JAJPYK010000022.1:364-3400 GCA_021205005.1 Paraprevotella sp.
CTACCCCTCCGACAGTCCGTATAAGGAATGGCTCGTTTCGCATCACGGCATGACTACCGACAGTCAGGGGCTCATCTGGGTCATCGACGACGGGAAACGGGCCGGAATAGACGGCATTCCGGAAGGAGCAGCCAAGGTGGTGGGCTTCTCGTCCTCCGGCCGGGTGATAGCCTCCGTGGAAATCAAGGCGCCGGTTCTGCGTCAGGACATGCACCTGAACGACCTGCGGATTGATCTGAACCACGGCTCCAAAGGCACGGCTTACATTACCAATTCGTCATTCGGCACCACGCCGTCTCTGATAGTGGTCGATCTGGCCACCGGCCATGCCCGCGAAGTGCTGGCCGGCCACTACTCCACCGCCATCCAGCCCGGCTACATGGCCTTTCTCGAAGGACAGGTAAGAACTTACCGTCCGGATCATGTCACACTGCCTTCAGGAGGAGCCAACGGCATCGCCTTGGTCAAAGGCCGGTTATATTGGACACCGATTACCGGACGAGGTCTGTTCAGCCTCTCCACGGATTCGCTTTCCGATAAGTCTCTTCCGGAAACGGAACTGAGAAGGGCCGTACGATACGAAGGCGACCGTCCGGCCTGCGACGGACTTGCAGAAGATGCCGAGGGTAATCTCTATTTTTCGGCCTACGAACAAATGGCCTTAGTCAAACGTTCGCCCGACGGCACTTTCACCACCTTGGTCCAAAGTCCGCTGTTAGGCTGGCCGGACGGTATGTTTGTCACCTCCGACGGCTATCTGTACGTCACGTTGGGACAATGGAACCGTTTGCCCGGATTCAATGAAGGGAAAGATCTCCGCAAACCTCCCTACAACGTCGTGCGGCTCAAAGTTAAATAGTTCCGTCCCCGCAAGATCTCCGTCGGCACAACTGCCGCACAAAGCAGCCGGCAAGATACGCCCTTCGGCCCCACCGCCGCAAAGGCGTATTTTTTTCTCCGCAGATCGGAAAATTTTTCTCCGCAGAAAAAAAATCAATCTGCGGAGAAAAATTTTCCCTGCTCCGCTCCCTCTTTTTCCCGAATCCGTCCCCAGCATTTCCGATTGTCGTTTTTTTCTTGTACCTTTGCAAGATTACAACAATCAAAAGACAAAAAATTATGGATACAACACCCAACAAGTACATTACCGTAGCTTACGAACTCTATACCGAAACGGACGGAAATAAAGAATTGGTAGAAAAAGCCCCCGTTGAACACCCTTTCCAATTCATTTCGGACATGGGCACGACGTTGGACGCTTTTGAAGCCCAAATCAAGTCACTGCCCAAAGGCGGAAAATTCGACTTCACCCTCTCGGTGGACGAGGCTTACGGCAATTACGAACAAGAACGAGTATTGGAACTGAGTAAAGACGTGTTCAAAGTGAACGGACATTTCGACAAGGAACACATCTATCCGGGCAGCGTGGTGCCTTTGATGAATGCCGACGGCGCACGTTTCAACGGTACGATCACGGACGTGAAGGAAGATACCGTAACCGTAGACCTTAACCATCCCTTGGCCGGCAAGGCACTGAACTTCGTGGGCGAAGTAGTGGAAAACCGCGATGCCACGAAAGAAGAAATACAGGGCATGCTCAACATGTTGAGCGGCGAAGGCGGTTGCGGTTGCGGATGCGACAGTTGCGGCGGAGGATGCGGCGACGAGGGATGCGGATGCGACGACCACGACGGGCACGACCACGGATGCGGATGCGGCCACTGCCATTAAACCGCCTTTACACACATACTCTTTTCCATATAAAACATACGACACAGCATGAGCAATACTTTCGGTAACATATTCCGCCTGACCAGCTTCGGAGAAAGTCACGGACCGGGCATAGGCGGCGTCATCGACGGATTTCCGGCCGGTATCGACATCGATATGGAGTTCATTCAGCACGAATTGGACCGCCGCCGACCGGGACAGAGCAAAATCACCACACCCCGCAAAGAAGCCGATCAGGTGGAACTGCTCTCGGGCGTGTTCGAAGGTAAATCTACCGGCTGTCCCATCGGATTTCTGGTACGCAACACCAACCAGCACTCTTCCGATTATGACAACCTGCGCGACTTGTACCGTCCGTCACACGCCGACTTCACCTACACCCAAAAGTACGGACTACGCGACCATACGGGCGGCGGGCGTTCCTCGGCACGCGAGACGCTGGCACGCTGCGTAGGCGGAGCATTGGCCAAACTGGCCTTGCGGCAATTGCACGTAGAAGTCTATGCCTATACGTCCCAGGTGGGCCCTATTGCCCTGACCGACGACTATACTCATTACGATCCGGAGCTGATCGAGACCAATGCCGTGCGCTGTCCGGACGCTGAAAAGGCAGCCGAAATGGAAGCCCTGATTGCGGAAGTAAAGGCAAAAGGCGACACGATAGGAGGTATTATCACCGGAGTCATCCGGCATTGTCCCATCGGACTGGGAGAACCGGTCTACGGCAAACTGCACGCAGCCTTAGGTAGTGCCATGCTCGGCATCAATGCCGTGAAAGGATTCGAATACGGCCTCGGTTTTGCCGGAGTGAGCCAATGCGGAAGCGAGCAGAATGACATCTTCATCAACGATCATGGCACCAGATCTACCCGCACGAACCGCAGCGGGGGCATTCAAGGCGGCATCAGCAACGGGCAGGACATCTATTTCAGAGTAGCTTTCAAGCCGGTGGCCACCATCCTGATGGATCAAGAAACCGTCACGAAGGAGGGCGTACCCACCCGCCTCAAAGCCCGCGGACGTCACGATGCGTGTGTGCTCCCCCGTGCCGTTCCCGTAGTAGAGGCGATGGCAGCCATGACCATCCTGGATTATTATCTGCTCAACAAAACGGTTCATCTATAAAAAAAGCGGATTTTAAAGGCTAAAATCAGGTCATTGGTATAAAGAAATCGCTATTTCGTAGATTTTAGTTGGAAAAGCTGATTTTAATCCCTATCTTTGAAGTGCGAAAGATAAAGTTGTGAAACTTTAAGGTAGCTTAGTTAAAAGTTTAGTTTAGTTTTTGTGTTGTAATCTCCCACC
>JAJPYK010000215.1 GCA_021205005.1 Paraprevotella sp.
CTATGCTGCAAAGATAAAGATAAATAGGAATACTTTCAATTATTTATCTATCTTTGTGGTAATGTTTTAAAAGAAATAAATATCATGAAGCAGTTAGCAGGATTTTCGGTTGCGTTGACTTTCGTTTTGTTTACGTCTTGCAGCAATAAAGAGAATTCTTATGATTTTGCCCAGATCCTTTATCCGCAAGGGTCTGGCTCTGTTCTTTATGCCGATCAGACAGTCGATACCTTGAGATTTGCTACGACTTACGACTGGTCGGTGTCCACTACGGCCGATTGGCTGCATTTCAATCCCGATTCCATGGCCGTGACGGTGCCCGACGGTTACTATATGGAGCAAAGACTGATGGTGGGAGTGGATGTGAATAACACGGATACCTTGCGTTCGGCTTATGTCTATTTCCATGCCGACGGTAAGGTTCTGACTACTTCTTACACTCAGTTCAACTATTTGAATATTAAGCGTCCGATCCGGCATAACAGCGGGTTTGTCTTGCGTGATTCGGCCTCACAGGAGCGCGACAGTCTGGTGTTCCGTACTTATGGCAACGATTGGACTTTGGGCCTTAAGGATTCTTCACCTGCATGGGTGCGTCTAGCTGACGATGCAGTCACTTCCGGTCGTGCGGGAACGTATGTGGTCTATTATCAATTGGAACCCAATACTACGACGGCCGAGCGTACGGCTGCACTCGAATTGAAGAGCAGGGGGGTATCCACGGAAATCGAAATCAAACAGAGCGGGCTTAAAACCGGAGGCAAATGAGCCGATAGCTTTTGAGGAATTATTATTAATCTGAAAATCAATATTTAATTGCATGAAAAAACATATCATAGACAAGGCGCTTCGCATGGCCTTGTTAGGATGGGGATTGTCGTCCGGAGTTCAGTGTCTGGCCGCGGTCCCCGATTCCGTATATCTCGTGGCTTATAATGCACGTGCAACCGACGGACTGAATTTTGCCTGGAGCGCGAATCGCCGTAATTGGACGGGGATAGGTCCGGGGTATGCTTTCGTCAAGAGTGATTTCGGCGCGTGGGGGGCGGAAAAGAAAATGTATCATCCGGATTTGATTCGGATGCCGGACGGTACGTGGAGATGCGTGTTTCAATTGAACGACCATTCCAACCAGTTTGCCGTGGCTTATAGCGAAGATTTGGTGAAATGGCGTCCACAGGATTATCCTTATATGGAGGGTGTGAGCAGTTGCATCGCTCCCGTTTTGTCTTACGATATCCCTTCCGCCACCTATAAAGTGGTGTTTAAAACCAAGGAGGGCGATGTTTCTGCCACCTTTTCCAAAGATTTTTTCCATTTCGACAAACCCCGTAAGGTCGATGCTTCCGCTTATGCCGCGGCGTCGGAGCAGGCGATGGTGAACGGAGCGGCGGTGAGCGGCCCCATGTTCAAGGTGCCTTATGCCCAAGTGGAGCACATGGTGCAGGCTGTGGAAAGCGCAGCCTATCGGGATGCGCTCGATAATGAGTTGGCCCGGGATAATGAAGCCCGTTTCCGGGATTTGAAACCTCTTGAGGCCACGATCAAGATCGATGCGGAGCATAAGAAGAAGATCAGCGATAAACTGATCGGTATATTTTTTGAGGATATTAATTATTCGGCTGATGGCGGACTGTATGCCGAATTGGTGCAGAACCGTGATTTCGAGTACGCACAGGAGGATGTAAGGGGGAGCGATAAGGCCTGGAAAGCCGATTATGGTTGGAGCATAGAAGGCAACGGGGGAGTTTGGAGCATTCAGGATGCGCAGCCCGTGCATGCCAATAATGCCCACTATGCCGTGCTGGATGTGAAACAGCCCGGGCAGCTCGCCTTATTGAACGGCGGGTACGACGGGATGGTATTGCACAAGGGAGAGAAATATGATTTCTCCATGTTTGCCCGTCAGTTGGCCGGCAAGGGAGGTAAAATACGGGTGAGTGTCGTGCAAGAAGGTCATGTGGTGGCGCAAACTTCGGTCAAATCCCAGAGTGGAGACTGGAGCAAGGTGTCCGCCGTGTTGAAGGCCGATGCCGATGCCGACCATGCTTCCATCAGATTGGAGCCCCAAGGCGAGGGAAAAGTGGCCTTGGACCTGATTTCGCTTTTCCCGCAAAACACCTTTAAGGGGCGTAAGAACGGACTGAGAGTCGACTTGGCGCAGGCGCTGGCCGACCTGAAGCCTAAGTTCATGCGTTTCCCCGGCGGTTGTGTGGCCCATGGCGACGGGTTGCACAATATTTATAACTGGAAAGAGACGATCGGCCCGCTCGAAAGTCGTAAGCCGCAGCGTAATCTTTGGGGGTATCACCAGTCGAAAGGATTGGGTTTCTATGAATATTTTCAGTTCTGCGAGGACCTGGGTTGTGAACCGTTGCCGGTGTTGGCTGCGGGCGTAAGTTGCCAGAACTCGAGTGACGGAGGTGCCGGACAGCAAGGCGGCATTCCGATGGACAAGATGCCCCAATATGTGCAGGACGTGCTCGACTTGATAGAGTGGGCGAACGGCGACGCCAAGACCACCCGATGGGGTAAGCTCCGTGCCGAAGAAGGACATCCCGCGCCGTTTCATTTGAAATATATCGGTATCGGTAACGAGGATCTGATTTCCCGAACGTTTGAGGAACGCTATCTGATGATTGTCAAGGCCGTGAAGGAGAAGTATCCCGATATCATCGTATGCGGTACGGCAGGACCGTGGTCGGACGGCAGCGATTATGAGCAGGGGTGGCGTCTGGCCAAAGACCATAAGATCGATATGGTGGACGAGCATTATTATCGTTCAACGGGCTGGTTCGTCCATCATCAGGACTATTATGATCAGTACGACCGTGAGGGTTCCAAAGTCTATTTGGGTGAATATGCAGCCCATGCTCCCGGTCGTCCCAGTGATATGGAAACGGCGTTGTGCGAGGCTATGCACATCTGTGGCATGGAACGCAACGGCGATGTGGTGGCCATGAGTTCGTATGCTCCTTTGCTGGCCAAGGAGGACCATACGCAGTGGACGCCCGATATGATCTACTTTAATAATAAGGAAGTGAAACCGACCGTAGGATATTATGTGCAGAAACTGTGCGGCAATCATTCAGGCGATGAGTATATCGAAAGTTCGCTTTCGGTGAACGAGAACCGTAAGGGGGTGCGCGAACGTTTGGCGGTCAGCACGGTACGCGATTCCCACACGGGAAAGGTCTATATCAAGATGGTGAATCTGCTGAACCATCCTGTAAAAGGTCAGTTGGATCTGTCGAGTCTGAAAGACCGATTCGGCGAGGCACAGAGCGTGGATTCCCGTTTGTATCTGCTGACCGGCAACTACGATGATAGTGACGCCCGTCCGCAAGA
>JAJPYK010000069.1 GCA_021205005.1 Paraprevotella sp.
TTTATCTTTATTCTTCAATAAGAAATCAATATCGTCCAGGGCATTCATCAGACAATACTTCTTATAACCGTTAATCTCGAATCGCTCACTATGTCCGGTAGATTTATTCGTCACCGTCTGATTAGGAAGATCCACTTCCACCAGCATCTTCGGATCGGCCTGTATGGAAGCAAACAGTTCCGCTAAAAAGCCCTCGCTGACCACCACAGGCAGTACGAAATTGTTCAATTCATTATTCTTATGAATATCAGCAAAGAAACTGCTGATCACCACGCGAAAACCATATCCGGCTATAGCCCATGCCGCATGTTCGCGACTGGATCCGCTACCGAAGTTTTTTCCGGCCACCAGAATCTCTCCTCCATAAGTAGGGTTATTCAACACAAAATCTTTATTCAATGTCCCGTCTGCATGATAACGCCAATCGCGGAACAGATTCTCACCGAAGAAACTTTCCTCTTTCGTTGTAGCCTTAAGAAAACGAGCCGGAATAATCTGGTCCGTATCCACATTCTCTAAGGGTAAAGGCACGCAAGTGCTCGTAATGATATCAAATTTCTGTTTCATGAGTCTATTCTACATTAATGTTCGTGGATCCGTAAGTACTCCCGTTACAGCAGCTGCGGCTGCCACTAAAGGACTGGCCAAAATCGTCCGAGAACCAGGTCCTTGCCGTCCCTCGAAATTACGGTTAGAAGTGGATACGGCTAATTTTCCCGCCGGTATCTTATCATCATTCATTGCCAGACAAGCCGAACAACCGGGCTGACGAAGCACGAAACCTGCTTCTTTGAAGATCTGCTCCAGCCCTTCTGCCTGAATCTGATCGTGTACCAGCCATGAACCGGGTACCAACCAGGCCACCACATGGTCGGCCTTCTTACGCCCCTTCACAATAGAAGCAAAAGCACGAAAGTCCTCAATACGTCCATTGGTACAAGCACCGAGAAAGACATAATCCACAGTTTTTCCCAGCAACGTTTCTCCCGGCTTGAATCCCATGTAGTCCAAAGACTTCAGGTAAGAAGCCCGACCAGCCTCGGGTATAGTGTCAAGAGCCGGAATACTTTCTGTAATTCCTATGCCCATACCGGGATTCGTGCCATAAGTAATACGCGGTTCTATATCAGCCGCTGCAAACGTAAGTTCTTTATCAAACACGGCATCTTCACCGCTCTTCAGAGTCTTCCAATAAGCCAATTCCTTATCCCAATCCTCTCCTTTCGGCGCATACTCACGCCCTTTAATATAAGAAAAGGTGACTTCGTCGGGAGCGATAAAACCTCCTCGAGCTCCCATCTCAATAGAAAGATTACATAAAGTCAAACGCCCTTCCATCGACATATTCCGTATAGCCGAACCCGCATACTCCACAAAATATCCGGTAGCTCCCGATGTCGTAAGCTGAGACATCAGATACAAGGCCACATCTTTGGCTGTCACGCCCTTGCCCAAAGTACCTTCCACATTGATACGCATAGACTTCGGCTTCTGTTGCAGAATACATTGAGAAGCCAGAACCATCTCAACTTCAGAGGTTCCGATACCAAAAGCTACAGCTCCCATCGCACCGTGAGTCGACGTATGGGAATCGCCACAAACTATAGTCATGCCCGGAAGAGATAAACCTCGTTCAGGCCCTACCACGTGAATGATGCCATTCTTCTTATTCATCATGCCAAAATAAGTCAGGCCGAAATCTTTCGCATTCTTTTCCAATGTATCAACCTGTACCTTACCTATCGGATCTTCTATGGGCTTGTCCTGATCATGCGTCGGAATATTATGGTCCGGCATACAGTAAATATGGTCCGGACGAAAACATTGAAGACCTCGCGCACGCATATCAGCGAAAGCCTGCGGACTGGTAACTTCGTGACAGTAAAGCCTGTCGATATACAATAGCTGCGGCCCGTCTTCCACCTGCCGTACAACGTGCTTGTCCCAGATTTTGTCAAACAGAGTATTTGCCATTGTTTTTCTGAAAATATTATTTCTTGAATTTATTAATGCAATCTATATAGGCCTCCACAGATGCTGTAACGATGTCGGTATTTGCCCCGAAACCATAATATATACGTCCGTCATATACCACCTGCATATGCACTTTACCCACATCATCAGAGCCCTTGCTGATGGCCTGAATCGTAAACTCCTTCAGTATCATGTGACGCTTGATGATATTTCTCAAGGCGGAAATCGCAGCATCTACCGGCCCGTTTCCACTCGCCGAAGCCTCGAACTTCTCTCCGGCGATATCCAGACCGATACAAGCCACAGATCTCACTTCCATACCTGTCGTCACCTGCAAATAGTCGAGCTTCACAGCGTGGGCTGCCGCCCGGTCCGCACCCGCTAACATCAGGACGTCGTCATCGTTCACCTCTTTCTTTAGGTCTGCCAACTTAAGGAATTCTTGATAAGTAGTATCCAAACGTTCATCGTCCATCTCCACGCCCAGTACACTCAAACGATGCTTCAAAGCGGCGCGTCCGCTCCGGGCAGTCAAAACGATAGCGTTGTCATCTATGCCGACGTCCTTAGGATCCATGATTTCATAAGTCTGCACGTTCTTCAACACCCCATCTTGATGAATGCCGCTTGAATGAGCAAAGGCATTTCTACCTACAATGGCCTTATTAGGTTGCACAGGCATATTCATCAGACTGGACACCAAACGGCTCGTAGGATAAATCTTCTGTGTATTGATATTCGTATCGATACCGATACTTTTGTGGCATTTCAAAATCATGGCCACTTCCTCGAGAGAAGTATTACCGGCTCTTTCGCCAATCCCGTTGATCGTCACCTCGGCCTGCCGGGCTCCGTTCAAGATTCCTGCAATCGTATTAGCCGTAGCCATACCTAAATCATTATGGCAATGGGTAGACAAAATCGCCTTTCCGGCCGCAAGCCCATCCACATGTTCCATAAGATATTTGATTTTATCACCAAACTCTTGCGGCAAACAATATCCTGTCGTATCGGGAATGTTCACCACCGTAGCACCGGCCCTGACTACGGCCTCTACCACTCTGGCTAAATATTCATTCTCCGTACGTCCTGCATCCTCGGCATAGAACTCCACATCTTCCACATACTTTTTAGCATATTTCACGGCGGCAACGGCCCGTTCGATAATTTCCTCCCGATTGGAGTTGAATTTATATCTGATATGTGCATCAGAAGTGCCTATACCCGTATGAATTCTCTTGCGTTTAGCCGATTGTAAAGCCTCTGCGGCCACATCGATATCCTTTTGTACCGCAAGGGTCAAAGCACATATCGTAGGCCAAGTCACAGCCTTTGAAATCTCTATCAC
>JAJPYK010000292.1 GCA_021205005.1 Paraprevotella sp.
CCTTATATATAACAATTTTTATTTGAAATAAGAGGTGCTTGGACCTTATTCGCACGATGCGAGCTTTCCCCGGCGTTGAAGGTCAAGCAGTTTCCCGATGCCTTTCTTCACAGACTCCAGTCCGAACTCTGACGGGCGCACCTCGGCGAGCGGTATCCAAAAGAGTTCGGCCGCATCGTCCATGGCATGTGCCGTGCGCGTCTCGGCCACGGTGCAACGGAAGAAATTGTCAATGGTATGTACCAGAAATCCGGAATACAGATAGGTGTTGGGCAGGGAGAAAAGGAACTCCGTGTGCGTGACGTCCAGTCCTGTTTCTTCCTTTACTTCACGGGCCACGCCTTCTTCGCTGGTTTCATCGCAGTCCGAGAATCCGCCTGGCAAGTCGAGCGTACCCTTTGCCGGTTCTTTTCCCCGTCGGCATACGAGCAGTTCCCTGCGTTCGTTCAGGATGACGGCCACGGTGGCTGCACTCGGATTGAAATAATATACGAATCCGCAGTCTTCGCACTGTTTCGATTTCTCGTTGTGTACGACGAAGCGCGGCGATCCGCATTTGGGGCAATAGTGGAATTGGGCGAAAGGATGTTCGTGAGTTATGTCAGATCAGGTTTAAATTCTATTTTTATGTTTTTTGCAAATATAGGACCTCTTGATGAGCGGCACAAATTATTTTCGGAATAAAAACTCATTTTTTCAGACCGAATCGTTGCTCTGTTTGTGGAAAATGATTATGTTTGTATGGCGGAAGGTCGGACCGCTTGATTTTCCGGCCGTCATCTTTAAACCTAAAATAATGAGAAACTTTTACCTTACTTTTTTGATGATGCTCGTTGCGGGCGTCCGTGCTGTGGCAGATGATTGGATGGCCCGCTTGCCGGACCGTCTTTATGTGTGTCAGGTGTCTATTCCCGGCTCTCACGACACCGCTACCGGAAACGGTTTCAACGATCCGTTAGGCACTTCATTCGCTCAAACTCAAGACATCGACATGTCGGCGCAATGGGCCTCAGGTATCCGTGCGTTCGACTTGCGGCCGATTGTGAAAGACGATCATTTGCACATTAATCACGGTATCATCGAGACGAAGCTTCGTTTCGATTCCGCCCTCTATCTGTTGAGAGATTCCCTGAAAGCACATCCTTCCGAGTTTGCCATCGTCCATTTGTTATATGCAGACGGTTACGACACGGATAAGGATACCTACGCATCCATGCTGTCCGGCTTGGCGCAGAGTGACGAGCTGAAAGATTATCTGGTGGATTTCCGCCGCGACCTGACGGTGGGCGACATGCGGGGGAAGATATTATTGTTGAGCCGCGACGAATATTTGGATAAACCGATTGGAGGCTTTTTCAAGAACTGGTGCGGATATATCGACTGGAACGTGCAGACGCAGGGACGCATCGTCGGTCCGGGGACCGGGGCGGACAACACGGGCTATTTATATATGCAGGACTTTTCCGACACGCACGAGAGCGGGGCGTTGGATACGAAAACGACGGCCATCAAGACGATGTTGAACTTCAGTACGAAACATGAAGTGGACGACCCCTCCCAGATCGTATGGGTCTATAACTTCGCTTCGGCATATTCCAAGGTTCTGTTGGGGATAATATCCACCAGTGACGGTTACCGTGACAACGCGACTTATACGAATGCCGCCATTTTGGATTATTTCGATAAAAATGAGGCCGGTCCGGCCGGCATCGTGCTGATGGATTATGTCGGAGTAGACCAAAGCGGGACCTATGCGACTTTGGGCCGGAAGGTTGTGGATACCTTGATCGCGAACAATTTCAAGTATCTCGATCGGATGAATGAGGACGTATATGCGACGAAGTCGAAGGAAATCGCAGGATTGAACACGCGGATGGCGACAGCCCGCAGGTTGATCTCGA
The DNA here is from genome assembly GCA_021205005.1 of Paraprevotella sp. Lineage (GTDB taxonomy): Bacteria > Bacteroidota > Bacteroidia > Bacteroidales > Bacteroidaceae > Paraprevotella. Next base: position 1,902 of record JAJPYK010000292.1, read on the forward strand.
ATAGTTATTCGGATGTAGCGGCCGACTTCGAGGACGAGCTGGTCGGACTGGAACAGGCTTTGGCGGATTTACAGACCGAAACGGACCGTTTATATGCGGCGTCGCAGTTATTTCCCGATACGTTCACGATCGACACAGATAGCTTGGCCAAGGGGCCATTAACCAGGTGGTGAGCGATGCCCGTAAAGCGCAAAAACAGCATGACGATGAATTGTCGGTGTCTTCTGTCAGAACGCAGGACGGCAGCGGAGATTATCAGATTTATTCCATCACCGGCGAGCGTTTGAGCGCACCGCGTCGCGGAGAAATACATATTGTCCGCTATGCCGATGGAACGGTGAAGAAAGTCGTTCGGTAAGCTCTTTTTGATTTTTCGGGAGTATGGAGATACTTCCCTTATACGTCAGGAGGGTGTGTCATAATTCAAAAAGCACTTTGAAAAAGTAATAATCAGAAACTTCATTCAATAAAAACAACCATATAGAGCTTCGTGGAGAGCTTTATAAGGTTGTTTTTGCTTAGTTCAACGGAGGATACTTACAGATTATAAGTTGTCAATCTCGAAATTTGAATTATGACACACCCTCCTGTTCTTCATTGGGTTTCACTCTGTCGGGGAATGTGCCGCCCTCCGGCTGTGGGGAAACGCCTTATTGCAATGCTTTTCCTGCGATGTTACCGTCTGTTCCTTTTTTACAGATGAACGGCTTGCCGTCCTTGAAATAGCAGACTTCGATGCTGTGTTCGAGCGGCTTCAATGCAAAGAAGCTGCCGTCGTCGGATGTCTCCACGGCATACCGGATCGCATTGTACATGTTTCCTTCCTCGGACACGAAAGACACAATCCACTTCTTTTCCTTGTATCTTCTCACCATCTCATCGGCGAACTTTTGTCCGAACACCTCTTTGTTGGCTTCATACATGTCCGGGTTGTCTTCTTTCTTGAAGTTGCTGTGGTCGCTAAAGGAAGCTAAATAGTAGGTTTGCTGCGTTTCGTCCAGGCACACGGCATCTTTCGTAGGTCGGAAACTCCGGTCGCCCGCTTCGTTCTTGTATGCTTCTATTACAGGGAAGAAGCGGTAACTGTCGTGCACGGAAGCGCGGGTACCCGCATGTTCGCCTTGACTGGGGAGTTCGCAGGATTGTACCTGCTTCAGAATGGAGTCCCTTTCTCCTGCACTGAATGGATGAAACAAGCTGCCTCCCGCGGTCAGATCGTCCCTGTTCAATAGGCCTTGGGCCGGTACGCTTTTGCTGAGACCGGAATTCTCGTCCGGAATGCTGCCCGGATTTCCATAGGAGAGCGATGTGCCGGCAGCGAGGAACGAAACTAAAAAGAATAGTTTGTGCATCATAATCAATCCGTTTTAAAAGTTAAGGAA
>JAJPYK010000002.1 GCA_021205005.1 Paraprevotella sp.
GGTATAGTTTCCGTCATCCCGTCGGCTGCTGAATACGACCCAACGGCCGTGACTGCTCCAGGAATGATAACTTTCCACATCATCGGAATTGAATTCCGTCATAGGACGCACTTGACGATTACGGAGATCCATCAGATACAAATCAGCGTCTTTGTGCCAGATATGGAACACGCCGAAACCGCCCAAAGTAAACATCAAATAGTGTCCGTCCGGTGAGATGCGCGGCAATGTGGCACTCTTCCCGAGAGCAGCCGCATCAAAGACCAATTCGGCCGGACCGATAGCATGACGTTTCGGATCATAACTCCTCCGATAGAGATTATATTTAATCTCTTTATAGCGTTGTATCGTTTCTTTATCCAGATTCCGAGCCGTTGTATCCCTACGCACGAAATGAGCCGAAGCATAATAAAGGTATCTTCCGTCAGGACTCCACCAAGGGAATACCTCCATTTCGTCGGCATCTCCCGGAATGCGCTTCACCTCATTCTTCTTCACATCATAAAGAATCAAGTCGCTGGCCATATCCTGCACCTCTACCTTTTGCAGATCGAGAGTATGGAATGTTTGTCCGGTCTGATTAACGGAATAAGCAATCAACGGTTCCGTGGGATGCCAAGCGGGATATACGCCGGCAGAAAGCAACGAATCTGCCCGAGTATTCACTTTCGACACTTTCCCGTCGTAAGCGATGACCGTTCCTCCCATATCCTCCCGCACGTGGAATTGCATACGGTCTGGATTATAGTTTTGATAGGCATGACAGTTGATACACTGAGCGTGCCGGGCATCGGTATTCATCATGTTACCATAAATGATACTTTCTTTGAAATCGGACAAATTTCGCTGATTGAGGCTCAGATCCTTGTAAGTGACATAGGAAGGGCTGATAAGACGGTAGGATAGATACGGATCAATAGGCTCTTGGGCCACTTGAATTCGAAACGGACGACGGCGCGTCCATTCTTCACCATGTTTCACGTAGACCTCAACATCCATCGAGCGTCCTTTGGCCGTCTCCAACATATGATGCCATTCGTCCACATCCGGTTTCACTTCGCGTTGGTCCGTAACCCATTGCCCGTCGGGATAGGCGATACGGACCACATAAGCATCGGCTTTTTCATCTACCACGAAGCGCAAAGGAGCGATGTTGGGCGGTATGGTCACATCCCGATAATCCGGGTAAATCGCAGGCGCGTCCTGACATTCAACATAATCTTTCGGAACTCCCGGCTGGCAGGCGAAGCATAAGAACACCGGCAACAGACCGATAATGGACTTTAAAAAACGACTCATGATCAATAGGTTTGTAGTCCGTTGACTAAGAAATAGAAATAATAGAAAGTATTGCCGAACTGCGGCCGGAAAGCCTCAGCCATCTGCTCCTCCGTCATGCCTCCGCATTGTCGGGTAAAGTCCATGAAACGTTGATAAGTGTCTTTCACCTCATCATCGAACGGCATACGACTGATATCCACTTTATTCTCCAGATGCCCGTACAGATAAGCAGCTTCCTGATAGTGACGCGGCATGTGTTGCCCCTTGTGCAAAGCGGCATATTGGAAGAAGCGCGGCCAGAACAAGGCTATATCTTTCATTTGCAATGCAGCTATCAAGGTTTGTTCCGGACAAAGCGGGTCATTGCTTTGACGATGGGCAAACTTACGGAGCAAATACATTTCGATGACGCTCAAATCGCTGTCCAACGCATCTTCTTCCGGCATCAGGCTGAGTATCGGCCGGAACTCTTTGCCTTTCCGTACCTTTTCAGGATGGTCGAGATAAGCTTCGTACTTTTCCGCCCATTTTTTATGGAACAACGTCTGTTTGAGCATATCGATGTATTTCCGGGCCACCTTAAAGTCGCCGTCGACAATAGAGGTCTTGGCCATATATTTCAGATATTCCACCTTCCAACCGTACACCACACCGTCTTCCATGCACCAACGATAGCAAAAGTTCTCCTGACCATAATGATAATATAAAGCCTTTCCGCCGACTTGCGCTAATCTCACCCGAAAAGGAGCGTTGGGTTTCGCTCCTCCCTCCCGATATTGGAACATCTCGTCGCCTGAACGTCCCAAACGAAACAGAGCCAGATTCTTATCCATCACCATCAACCGGGTAGGTTCTCCCGATTCGCCTAAAAAGATTTCGGGAATACGTTCCCAGTCTTCTTCCTCAATAGCGCGCTCCATCCGCAATTCGCTACGGAAGTTTTCATCCGCATACCATATTCTCTTCAGTCCAAAAGCTGTAATACACAATAGCAAGACATGAATACAAGCCGTAATCCGAGGACGAGGCCGTCCCGGGACATAATCATAAAGCAGAGCACCCGCCAGCGGCAAAGCGAACATTATATAATAAGGTATACGATATGACGTGAACACTTCACCCGCCACGTCGAAACTCGGTAAGGCGGCCGTATAAATATCTCCGCCTGCCGTCTGGGCATAATAATGCCATGCCACAAGAGGACCTCCGAAGAGGAGCAGCACTCCCCACACGGTAGGAATGACACGTCCCTTATATAAACTGCCCGGCATACGCCAACACAAAACCAGCATATAGCACGTAGCAGCCAAGGCATACGCTCCGAAGAGCGGATATCCCACAGCAGTCCATACGCCGATCCAGACATAGCCCACATAAACATGCCGGGCTATCCGGCTGAAAAGCCACACAGCCATAAGGGCCAACAGGATACCGAGAGACGCTACAAAGAAATAACCTTGCAACTTGATATAATAAATGAAATAGCCCATCTGCACGATTCCGGCCAGCAAAGCGGCAGGAAGCAAAGCGGGCAAAAGGCTCCACGCAGACGACAGACGGAAGGCGGAACGCATAATTAAACTGCCGGCCATCCATAAAACGACCAGTAAAGCCACCCCTATCCAAGGATAGTAGAAGAATTGGGTACAAAAACAAGCCATCCATTGTAAGGTGCCGCCCGGGTAATCGGCCAGGCTCTGATAGAATACGGAATCGGGCTGGAATAAATTAAGTTCTTGTATCCGAAAAAGGGTTTCCTTCTCATAGGCATAAAGGCATATACCCTTCACGACCGGTAAAACCATTCCGTAAAGCCATGGAAGAATCTTCAGAAAACGAACTCGCGCCCCCCTGTCGACAGAAGATAAAGCCTCCGGATCAAAAGGCTTTGAGAAGTCTGTATTCATGGCGTTTAAGTTATTTTATCTATATGAATTAGGTTTTGCCCTCCAAAGTTAATGAATGTGGATTTGAATCCATAATATTTTGAAGGAAAACTTCATTTTTCAAGGGGAAACAGACAAAAATCATTTATCTTTGTACTATCATTTAATGTATTAACCAATCGCATCTATGATGCAAAAAACAAAAGTACCATGCTTAAACAATTCATGTTTTCTTGTGCTTGTTTGATCACCTTCTCGGCCGTAGCACAGAAAAACAAACCGTGGTGGTTAGACCCGGAGGTGAATGAGGTGAATACGATGGCACCGAGATCGGCATGCTTCGCTTACGAAACGGAAAAGTTGGCGCAAGACGATCAAAAAAACGAATCGAAACGTTATTTGTCGTTGGAGGGCAAGTGGAAATTCAACTTTTCCAAGGACCATGACAAAGCTCCGCGCAATTTTTATGCCCTGAACTATGACGATTCTCATTGGACCGACTTTCCCGTACCGGGATTGTTTGAGCTCAATGGCTATGGAGACGCCACTTATTCCAACAACGGCTACGCCTGGCGAACGCAGTTCCACTCCAATCCGCCTTTTGTCGAGGAGCGCAACAACTATACCGGTTCGTATCGCAAAACGCTCACGATTCCGGCAGATTGGAAAGGCGAACGCATTTATCTGCACGTGGGCTCGGCCACATCCAACCTGATGGTCTGGGTGAACGGAAAATTCGTAGGATATAGCGAGGACAGCAAAGTGGCCGCAGAATTCGACCTGACGAAATACCTGACGCCCGGCAAGCAGAACCTGATCGCCATGCAAGTAATGAGATGGTGCGACGGCTCTTATCTTGAGGACCAGGACTTCTGGCGTTTTACGGGCATCGCACGCGAAGTCTACCTGTACGCCCGTCCGGAAGCGCATGTTTCGGATCTGTTCATCACGCCCGACTTGGTCCACAATTATCAAGACGGCCGTCTGGATGTTAAACTGGAAGCCGTGGAAGCCAACGGCAAAACCGTGCAATTCTCTTTAAAAGACGGAAACGGAACGGAAGTTGCGGTGCAAAACGCCACAGTGGACAAGAACGGTAAGGTAGAAGTCAGCTTCGACGTCAAGAATCCCTTGAAGTGGACGGCAGAGACTCCCAATCTATATACGTTATACACCACTCTTATGGACGGGAACAAAGTAGCCGAGGTGATACCGCAGCATGTCGGTTTCCGCAAGGTAGAAATCAAAAATGCCCAGGTATTGGTCAACGGTCGCCCTATCTTGTTTAAGGGAGTCAACCGTCACGAGATGGATCCCGTCACCGGTTACGTCGTGACGCCGGAACGCATGTTGGAAGACATCCGCCTGATGAAGCAACTGAATATTAATGCTGTCCGCACCTGTCACTATCCCGACGACCCGCGTTGGTACGACCTTTGCGACCGTTACGGCATTTACATGGTGGCCGAGGCCAATATCGAAAGCCACGGTATGGGCTATGGCGCCAAGACGCTGGCCCAAAATGCGTCTTATGAGAAAGCGCATATGGAACGTAATGAAAGTAACGTCGAAATCAACAAAAACCATCCGGCCGTCATCATCTGGAGCCTGGGCAATGAATCTGGCTATGGACCCAACTTCGAGAAAGCCTACGATTGGGTGAAAGCTTACGATCCGAGCCGTCCGTGCCAATACGAACAGGCCGGACAGAACGGAAAAACCGATATCTTCTGCCCGATGTATTACGACTATAAAGGTTGCGAGAAGTACGCCAAAGGAGATAATCCCCGTCCGCTCATCCAATGTGAATATGCCCATGCCATGGGAAATTCCATGGGAGGCCTCAAAGAATATTGGAAACTCATCCGTCAATATCCGAAATATCAAGGCGGTTTCATTTGGGACTTCGCAGATCAGGGCTTGCGCGTAAAGAACAAACAAGGGCATACGATTTATGCGTATGGCGGCGACTTCGGACGCTATGCCGTCAGCTACCATAACTTCAACTGCAACGGCATCGTCAACCCCGACCGCAAGCCCAATCCGCATGCCAACGAGGTGCGCTATTATTATCAGGACATTTGGGTCACTCCCAAGGACTTGAAAACGGGAGAAGTGGAAGTATACAATGAAAACTTCTTCAAGACACAGGACAATGTGGAACTGCAATGGACACTGAAATCCGAAGGAAAAATCGTGGCCGACGGAAAGAATGAACTGAATGTGCCGGCCCAACAAAAACAGACTATCAGACTGAACGATTATACCGTACCCGACAGCATAAAAGGCGAGATCGTATTGAACATTGATTTCGTGCTGAAAACTACCGAAGGCCTGCTCGACGCAGGTTATGCCGTGGCCCACGAACAGTTCGTGGTAAAACCGTATGAATTCCCCACCATGGAGAGCATTATGGCGGCAAACCCCGACCAAAAGGATAAGTCGGGCAAGAACGTACAAAAGGTGGAAAAAGTAGATCAGGTAGCGTGTCTGACGCTGACGGCGGGACGCACTTCTGTCACGTTCAACCGCCAGACCGGATGGATTGACTATCTGGACGTAGACGGGAAACCGATGTTGGAAAAGGGCTATTCCATCCGTCCTAACTTTTGGCGCGCCCCCACGGACAACGACTACGGTTCAGGCTCACAGAATAAACTGGCGGCATGGAAGAACCCTGAGCTCCGACTGAAATCTTTCGATGTCGTATGGGGAGACAAGGATTCGGAGAAACATGTGGTGGCCACATACGAAATGCCTTCGGTCGACGCTACGCTGACCATGACTTACACTTTGACAGCCGGCGGAGAACTGGTGGTAGACGAAGCCATGACGGTAGACGCCGACGCCAAAGAAAAACCGGAATTGATGCGCTACGGTATGCAACTGGTCATGCCGAAAGAATATGAGATGCTGACTTACTACGGCAAGGGCCCCGGCGAGAACTACATCGACCGGAACCACGGAGACCGTCTGGATCTGTACGACGCTAAAGTAGCCGACCAGTATTGGGGATATGTACGGCCGCAGGAAAGCGGAAACAAAACCGAAGTACGTTATTGGCAGGTGAAAGACAGCAACGGAAAGGGATTGGAATTCTATTCCTTAAATCCGATGGAATGCAGCACGCTGAACTACCTGACTTCCGACTTAGATGACGGACCGGACAAGAACCTCCACCAAAGTCATTCGGGTGACCTGACGCCGCGCGATTTCAGCGTAGTGACCTTAGCCGCCCGACAAAGAGGTCTGACCTGTGTCAACAGTTGGGGAGCCGTTCCGCTCAAACAGTATCGTATGCCTTTCCAGGATTATGATTTCACCTACGTGATTCGTCCGTTGTAAGGATACGATAAACCCGCACAACATCGGTCCTACGAATGCTCGGCATTCGTAGGACCGAATATATTATAGCGAATCTTGTCGATGGACTTTTATCGTTCCACAACATGAATATGCACCAGTTCGGAAACCGTATTTTGCATGTATCTGATTAGAATCGTTCCTATATCAAACAGATGAATAAAAAATCAATTCAATGATATGAGAAATTCACGAAACAAAACAACAGCTCTTTTATTGTTCATGCTATTATGCCTCATTTCCAACAACAGCATGGCACAAGACTTCAATCGTTATTTCACAAATAAAACACTTCGTTTAGACTATACCTTTTCAGGAAATGTCAGCGAGCAACACATTTATGTTGACCAATTGAATGTTATGCCGGGTTGGTACGGAAAACGGCAGCATTTAGCAGAAGTTCCATTGGAAGGTAACGGGCAAATTCACGTCCGGGAACATAAAAGCGGGAAAGTTATTTATAGCAACTCTTTTTCCACTCTTTTTCAAGAATGGTTGTCTGAAAACGAAGCAAAGACCATTAGCAAGTCGTTTGAAAACGTATTTCTTGTACCCATGCCCCAAGATACCGTTGATGTTACCGTTGAATTGCGTAATAAAAGGCATGAAGTAATGACAAAACTTACCCATACAGTCGTTCCGACAGATATATTGATACGACATATCGGTGAAAAGGAGGTAACTCCTTATGTCACGCTCCAACAGGCTGCGGACACCTCAAAATGTATCCACATTGCATTCGTGGCCGAAGGCTATACCGATAATGAAATGGACACTTATCTGCAGGATGCCAATGAAGCAGTCAATGCAATCTTTGCTCATGAACCATTTAAATCACATCGAAACTGTTTCAATATCATTGCCGTGAAATCGGTGTCAAAAGAAAGCGGAACAAGCGAACCGGCAAAAGGAATATGGAAAAATACCGCTCTGCATTCTCACTTCAATACGTTCTACAGTGACCGGTATCTTACCACGCTGCAGCTCAAAGAACTGCACAATCAATTGGCAGGCACTCCCTACGAACACATTATTATATTAGTAAATACGGATCAATACGGTGGCGGAGGCATCCTCAACTCTTATGTTTTATCCATGACCCATAATCAGCAATTCAAGCCCGTTGTTGTACATGAATTTGGCCACAGTTTTGGAGGACTGGCCGATGAGTATGCTTATGAACGAGAACAAATACCAATGTATCCGCATGACATCGAACCGTGGGAAGCGAATATCACAACACTGAAAAACTTCCATGGAAAATGGGAATCACTTATTCCCAAGGGTACTCCTATCCCCACTCCACTCAGCAGTGACCCGAAAACCATACAGACACGCATCGGTCTTTTTGAAGGTGCCGGTTACAGTCTTAAAGGTGTTTACCGTGGAGTACAGGATTGTCGTATGCGAGATAACAAAAATCCGGAGTTCTGTCCCATTTGCCAACAGGCTTTGACTCGCTTAATTGACTTTTACCCCCAATAAACCCGTTCTTTAATTCTTTGGACCTTACAGAGCATTATTCATCAAGGAAAATAAGACGTTAGAGAAGGAGAAATCAATCTCCGCAGAAAAATTTTTCAATCTGCGGAGAAAAAAAATTCAATCTGCGGAGATTGATTCCGGAACCTCGTCATCCGACTAATCCATGAAGAGTACGATTGCGGGACAACCGATACGCACGGAGCTTCCTTATTACGAAAAATATTCCGCCGGATAAATGATTTTATCAGATTTTTAAATAACTTTCTTCTATAGGAAAAAAGCTTTGCGTAGGTATCACGTTCGCGATCTCTATAAACAGGAACCAACTTCACGGATTATGAAAAAAAATCATCTTGTCATTGTGGGCTATCGTTGCCCTAACCACCACCGTAAACGCCCAAATACTACGGTAGGACGAGTTAGAAAAGTATGCCAAGGAAAAATATGGCGACAGTTGGGTCAATGCAGCCACCAACCTGGGAGAGCAAATTAAACTGGATAAAAATAACGCCATTACGTATATCGAAGTCATTCCAGCGGAAGGCAAGACCAAAAACCAGCTTTATGTGCTGCTGAACTATTGGTTCACAGCGACATTCAACGATGCCAACTCTGTTATCAAACTGAATGACAAAGAGCTGGGTACAATCATTGCACAAGGATACGTGAGCAATATCGCCGAACATTTGGGAGGGCTTAACGGGTATAATGTCAGCATTAAACCTATCATCAAATGTGACATTAAGGATAATAAAGTACGGGTGACTTACACCGTGCCGTACTATTCCGTGAAGGTGGAAGTCGGAGGCGGATGGTTGGGAGCCCTCGGGTCTACTCCACCTGTACGCTCCGAGGCAAACTGGACGTTGGACCAGTGTTTCCCTTTTGCAAAGAAAGATTTTTATAAAAAGACTTCGTCAAAAGCGTTGGTCATGTCGTACGCTTACTCCAACGTTGTGATGGACAAAATCGAGGAATGCGTGAAAAACGGACTTAACGGTACCGAAGATCAAGATTGGTAACATCTTTCACGACAGATCTGTGGAAGCGTCGACACGGTTTTACTTTGCCCCCATAGATACATAACAGTCGCCCTCTCTGAGAAATAAATTCTCAAAGAGGGCGACTGTTATGATAAGGTTTCACATCACCTGCAAGGCTCGTGAAAAAGGAAAGAAAGAGTCCTTACTTGTTCAACCTCCAGGTGAAACCGTCTTTCGTATCTTTCACTTCAAAGCCCAGCTCGGCCAATCTGTCACGGATCTTATCGCTCGTGGCCCAGTCTTTGTTCGCCTTGGCTATCATACGTTGCTCCAGCAACATGTCCACCACCTTGCCGAAAGCTTCCTCACGACCGCTCTCATTCCCTACTTCTTCTGTCAAACCGAGAATATCAAAGGCAAACGTATGGAACACCTCGGACAACGACGACAAGACATCGGCCGTAATCGTGGCTTTCTTGTCCACCAAGGTGTTGATGACACGACAGGCGTCAAACAAATGGCTGATGACGATCGGAGAGTTCAAGTCATCGTTCATGGCCTCATAGCACTTCTGACGAAGCTCGTCCACGTACTTCATATCCACGCTTCCGGCAGCCTGCGGCGTAATACGTTTCAGGTTAGCCATACCTTCCATCAGGCGGGCCAGTCCTTTCTTGCTCGCCTGCAAGGCCTCGTTGCTGAAGTCCACCGTACTCCGGTAGTGGGCCTGAAGAATGAAGAAACGAATCGTCATCGGACTGTAAGCCTGCGTCAGGCTCTCATGTTCGCCGCTGAAGAATTGGGCCAGCGTAATGAAATTACCCAAGCTTTTGCCCATCTTCTGCCCGTTGATGGTAATCATGTTATTGTGCATCCAATAATGAACCATCTCGCGGCCCTGACTGGCTACGGCCTGTGCGATCTCACATTCGTGATGAGGGAAAATCAAATCCATTCCGCCGCCGTGAATATCGAAATGGTATCCCAGATATTTCCGTCCCATAGCCGTACATTCGCAATGCCAGCCGGGGAAACCCACACTCCAAGGACTGGGCCAACGCATGATATGCTGCGGCTGAGCACATTTCCATAAAGCGAAATCCACTTGGTTATGCTTCTCTCCGACGCCGTCCAATGCGCGGGAATTGTTGATCACGTCTTCCAAGTTACGACCGGAAAGCTTTCCGTAATGATACTTCTTGTTGTACTTCTCCACATCGAAGTATACACTGCCTTGACTGACATAGGCGTAACCGTTGTCCAGGATCTCTTTTACCAGTTCTATCTGTTCGATGATGTGTCCCGTAGCATGCGGCTCGATGCTGGGAGGCAATACATTGAGGGCCTCCATTGCGGCATGGTAACGATTGGTATAATATTGGGCCACCTCCATCGGTTCCAATTCTTCCAAACGGGCTTTCTTGGCAATCTTGTCCTCTCCTTCATCCGCGTCGTGTTCCAGATGCCCCACGTCCGTAATGTTACGTATGTAACGCACCTTATAACCGATGTGCCGCAAATAACGGAACAAGAGGTCGAAAGTAATGGCCGGACGGGCATGCCCCAGATGGGCATCTCCATACACGGTAGGACCGCACACGTACATGCCGACCCGTCCGGGGGTGATCGGATTGAACTCTTCTTTCTTTCGGGAAAGCGTATTGTATATGAATAGTTTCTGTTCCATAATACGAAAATTTGATTATTCAGGATACATAATTCGGGTCATCCCCGTTTTCTCTAATCAGCCGGAGTAACCGTTCTACGGCTTCCTCGGCCGGAATATTACGCTCCACGCATACTTTCTTCTTGTACAGACTGACTTTTCCGCGTGCAGCTCCGACATAACCGTAGTCGGCATCGGCCATTTCGCCCGGCCCGTTCACGATACAACCCATCACAGCGATTTTCAATCCCTTCAGATGCGCTGTGGCAGATTTGATACGGGCCAACGTGTCTTGCAAATCATAAAGTGTCCGGCCGCAGCCCGGACAAGCAATATACTCCGTTTTAGTCGTACGCAGACGGGCTGCCTGAAGGATCGTAAATGCCGTAGCATCGATATCGCGATGATCCAACGCCCCTTGATTATACAGATACAGGCCGTCGCAAAGTCCATCGAAAAGCAAGGCTCCCATATCGGCCGCACTCTCGATCTGGAAATCTTCTTTCTCTTCCTGCCCGTGAGCATACTGCTGAAAGATGATGACCGGATTACGCAAACCTTCCCGGGTCAGTTCATGGATCAAAGCCCGATGCTCTCCTAATCGGTTGGCATGGCCGCTTTGGGAAATGACCACGACCTCGGGATGATACTTCAGACAGGCGCGTACCTCTTCGTTCAAAGCGCCATAAGTCAGGAAGAGGAATTTCAGATCGGCCGGACATTGACTGAGGAATGGCAACATGTTATAAGGAAAAGCCGGATAGGTATTCTCTTCTCCCGTCCACATATCCGCATCCACGATATAAGCGCCTTCCCGCTCTTCCACAGGAGGCAGATTACGACCGCAATAGATATAATCGGGACGAAAATCAGGATGTGCGCTAAAATCTTTCAAACGCCCGTCGGACGCCAAATCCATACGGTCGGCCACGACCACGGGCACCAGATCGCCACCGATATTACGCACGGCCTGCGTTTTGCGACGTACGGGATTCAGGTAATTGAAATCGGCCGCTTCAAGGGCCGGAATCATCATGGCTCCCTCACGCCCCGCGATATAGTTAACCAACTTACGGGCCACGGGAATCTCGGCCTCCGGAGCTTCGCTCAACGAAACGCGCACCGTGTCTCCGATGCCATCAGCCAATAAAGCGCCGATGCCTACGGCACTCTTGATGCGGCCGTCCTCACCGTCTCCGGCTTCGGTCACGCCCAAATGCAAAGGGAAGTCCATCCCTTCTTTCTCCATGGCGCGGACCAACAGACGGACACTGCGCACCATGACCGCCGTATTACTGGCCTTGATCGACACGACCACTTCCCTGAAGTCCTCCTCCACGCAAATGCGCAGAAACTCCATACAGCTCTCCACAATACCTTCCGGCGTATCGCCGTAACGGCTCATGATGCGGTCGCTCAACGAACCATGGTTCACCCCGATGCGGATCGCCGTTCCGTTTTCCCGGCAGATATGCAGCAAAGGAATCAGACGAGCCTTTATTTTCTCTATCTCACGCGCATACTCTTCCTCCGTATACTCGATATGTTTGAACGTACGTGCGGCATCTACATAGTTTCCCGGATTAATACGCACCTTCTCGGCATAGAGAGCTGCGACCTCGGCCACCTTAGGATTAAAATGCACATCGGCCACCAGCGGTACCATGCAACCCGTAGCACGAACTCCGGCGTTAATCTCCCGCAGGTTCTCAGCCTCGCGAACGCCTTGTGTAGTCAGACGCACATAATCCCCTCCGGCCTCGGCGATGCGCAAAATCTGTTTCACGCAAGCCTCTGTATCCAAAGTAGAAGTATTGGTCATGCTTTGCACCCGAATGGGATTCTCTCCCCCCAAGGGCGTGGCTCCGATATGTACTTCGCAGGATTCCCGGCGATGATAGTCGAACAAGTTCATTGTTTTACCGTTAATTGCACTTGTATTTATATTCCACTCCCGCCAATTCGGCATTGGCCTTCACAATCTTCTGCTTCAGGCTTTCCTTATAATAAGCCAGACGGGCCGCCAAAGCCTCATCGGCCAACGCCAGCATCTGAGCGGCCAGAATCGCAGCATTCTGCGCTCCGTTCACTCCCACAGTAGCGACGGGGATACCGGGAGGCATCTGAATGATGGACAGCATGGCATCCAAACCGTCCAATATGCCCTTAATAGGCACACCGATGACCGGCAGAATCGTATTGGCTGCAATCACACCCGGCAATGCCGCAGCCATTCCGGCCCCGGCAATGATGACTTTCACACCGCGATCGGCAGCCTGACGAGCAAAAGTTTCCACCTCGGCCGGCGTACGATGCGCCGACAAGGCATTCATTTCAAAGGGAATCTCCATCTCATTGAGAAACTTAGCCGCCTTTTCCATCACCGGAAGATCAGACGTACTGCCCATGATGATACTTACAATTGGTTTCATGATTATTTTATTTTTTAGAATGTTAAACTTGCTTTGCCCCGGCTACAACAAAATGATGCCGGCAAAACCGCAGATCACTCCCACAAGTGTCCCGACTATAATCTGCTCTAAACTGTGCTGACGCAGCAACATACGGGCCGAACCCACTGCACCGGCGATCAAGATCATAGCGCATAACCATCCCACAGGATTGAAATCGAACAAAAACGAATATGCCAACAATGCCCCGATGACACCGCCGGCTCCAGCCGAGTGCATGCTGATTTTCCACCATACGTTCACCGTTACGCATACCATCTGAATCAATAAAGCAGAGACCAGAATCCCGCAAATATAACGCGGCATGTGTAAACGGAACATCAATACCAGAAAAGCCAGATAGGACAGGATGAACAAGATATAAGGCACGGCACGATACTCACGCACACGAAGCTGTATCAGTCCCCACCCGTTCAGCTTCCGCCAAACCAGAATGCACAGGCGAGGCAGAAAGATGGTGAAGACATAGACCATACATAATACCGTCAGTTTATAGAACCAGGGTAACAATCTCAGGCTCGTAAACGTAAACAACGCTACGAAACCTACGATAGGCATATAATAGAGCCTGAATACAGCCGACAATAAACGGGATACGACTATCAGATTCCGGTATTTCATTTTCGTAATCTTGCTACAGGAATACCCAACTGCTCTCGATACTTTGCCACTGTACGACGCGCTATGGGAAAGCCTTTTTCATTCAACATGGCCGTCAGCACTTCATCGCTCAACGGCTTCTTTTTGTCTTCTGCCTCTATACATTCCTTCAAGGCCGCCTGAATCTTACGGGTCGCTATCTCTTGTCCGTCATCGGTTACGTAGCCGTCGCTGAAAAACCATTTGAGCGGATAAGTACCGTAATTCGTCTCTACATATTTACTGTTGGCAGCCCGCGATACGGTAGAGATGTCCAGTCCCGTGCGCCCGGCCACGTCCTTAAGAATCATCGGACGCAGCAGGGTCTCGTCCCCCTCTACAAAGAAAGGACGCTGAAGATCCACGATGGCCTGCATGACCGCCGTCAGTGTACGTCGCCTCTGCTTCACCGCTTCGATAAACCCTTTGGCCTTTTCTATCTTTTGTTTCGTATATTGCAAGGCTTCACGTTCGCTACGGCTCAATTTCGACCGTCCCGAATCCGCCTGGCTCATGAGTTCCATGAATGAAGGACTGATATGCAGATCGGGAACATCTCCTTTATTTAAGGACAATGTAACGGAACCGTCGTCTTCCGTCGTCACCACTAAATCCGGTACAATCTGCTGGTAATTATGTCCCAAGACCTCTCCCATAGCGCTGCCCGGACGCGGATTCAACCGCCGCAAGTCCTTTTGCAAACGTTCAGCCTCGGCCTCTGACAAATGCAGTTTCTGCCGGATACGGTCCCACCGTTTATGTGTAAACTCATCAAAAAGCTTATCGATAATTTCATATTCCTGCTTTTTCAGACGTGTATGGAAGTTCTCGTCCCGACGGATTTGCAGCAACAAACATTCTCTCAAGTCCCGAGCGCCGATGCCCGGAGGGTCGAACGTCTGCAACTTGGCCAGCACGGTCTGCAATTCCTCAGCCGAAGTCTGCACGCCGTTATAGATTTCCAGCTCGTCGGCCAACGTAGAGAGTTTTTTCTTCAGCAACCCGTCGCTTTCCAACGAACCGATGAGATAAGTCATCAATTCTTTCTGTCGCGGCGTCAGGTCACATTCGTTCATTTGCTCCGTCATTTGCTCGTAGAACGATGTGGTATCACCGTATTCCAGACTTTCCGGACGATCCTTTCCTCCCCTGTCCTGCAAAAGATAGTCCGGCACATCATCCACGCTGCGATAGTCATCCATCGCCTGCCGCACTTCCGCCGGACGAAATTCATCCGGGGGCAGACCGCCGTCGGAATCGGAAGCATCATCTGTTTCACGGCTTTCCTCATCATAGGAATCGCCACTGTCCTGAAGATGGTCCTCCTCGTCATTACCCAAACGTTCTTCCAACGCTCCGTTATCAATCAGCTCGTTCTTCACCCGCTGCTCCAACTCCGACACCGGCATCTCCAGCAAACGCACTTGCAGGACCTGCTGAGGAGAAAGTGTTTGTATCTGTTGCAAAGACTGGGATTGGACTAATTTCTGAGCCATAACTACACTTCAATGGAACGTTTCACGTTGCAAAGTTAGCGTAAGACTGGGGAAATGCCAAATATATCGGAGCATTTCCATTCCCTCTCCGTTCATTCTTTCACAAGTGCGAAGTCCAGTTGCTTTTTCTCCAAATTAGCCCGTGCCACTTTGATTTTTACCGCATCCCCCAATGAATAGCGATTATGGAACTTTCTTCCCCAAAGGCTATAATTACGTTCGTCGAACTCATAGTAATCATCATTCAAATCGCGAAGAGGCACCATTCCTTCACATTTGTTCTCGTTGATCTCCACATACAGGCCGAACTCCGTCACGCCACTCACCGTACCTTCGAACACTTGTCCCAACTTGTCGCTCATGAATTCCACCTGCTTATATTTGATACTGGCCCGCTCGGCACTGGCTGCCAACTGCTCCATCGTACTGCAATGTTCACACAACTCCTCATATTTGTCTTGGCTGGCGCTACGTCCGCCTTCGGCATAACGCGTCAATAAACGATGCACCATGACATCCGGATACCGACGGATCGGCGAAGTGAAATGTGTATAATAATCGAATGCCAGACCGTAATGGCCGATATTATGCGTACTGTAACGCGCCTTCATCATAGCGCGCAAAGACACGGTTTCTATCAGATTCTGTTCTTTCTTTCCTTGAATGTCCGTCAATAACTTATTCAATCCCTTACTCACTTCCTCTTTCGTTCCCGTAGGCTTCAGTTTATAACCGAACTTCACGATAAACTCACTCAGGTTGACTAATTTATCAGGATCCGGCAAATCATGTATACGATAAGGGAATGTTTTCGGTTTTCCATTCTTCGGCCGTTTCCCGACACTCTCCGCCACCGTACGGTTAGCCAGCAGCATAAACTCCTCCACCAGTTTATTCGCATCTTTCGCTACCTTGAAATACACCCCGACGGGCTTTCCTTTCTCATCAATATCGAAACGCACTTCGCAACGATCAAAGTTAATGGCTCCATGCTCGAAACGACGGCTTCTCAATTGCTTGGCCAAACGATTGAGCACAATCAGCTTATCTGCGAATTGATCGGCAGGAATCACGTTCGGACCACTGAAATTAGGATCTGCCGCATGATCGCCCGGCAGATTATAATCTTCGGGCGAGGCCTCATGGTTCTTCTCCAACACAGCCTGCACCTCCTCATAAGTGAAACGTCGGTCACTCTTAATCACGGTATGCGCCAGGTGCCAGTCTTTCACCACGGCATGGTCGTCCAATTTAAAAATGACGCTATAAGTCAGTTTATCCTCATCAGGCCGCAACGAACAGATGAAATTACATAATCTTTCAGGCAGCATCGGAATCGTACGATCCACCAGATACACGCTGGTTGCACGTTTTACGGCTTCCTTGTCGATGATGCTGCCCTCTTTCACATAATGCGACACATCCGCAATATGTACACCCACTTCCCAAAAGCCGTCTTCGGTATTACGGATGGAAATCGCATCATCAAAATCTTTAGCGTCCCGCGGGTCGATGGTAAAGGTCGTTACGCCGCGCATATCTTCACGCCGCGCAATCTCCTCCGGTGTAATTCCCGGATCGATTTTCTCAGCCTCGGCCTCTACCTCGGCCGGATATACATAAGGCAGACCGTATTCGGCTAAAATCGCGTGCATTTCCGTTGTATTCTCGCCGCTTTTACCTAAAATGTCTATGACCTTGCCTATCGGATTCTTGGCCTCCTTAGGCCATTCCGTAATTTTCACCACAGCCTTGTCTCCGTTCTTTCCTCCTTTCAAGGCCCTTTGAGGAATAAAGATATCATTGGCCAGCGTACGGTCCTCGGTCACCAGGAAAGCAAAATCCCTACGAACTTCCAAACGTCCCACAAAAGTTTTATCCGCCCGCGAAAGGATCTCTACCACTTGCGCTTCCCGCACATGATGTTTTCTTCGGGCCAGCAAAGTCACTTTCACCTTGTCGCCGTTCATCGCATGCAAAGCATTGCGCTCGGCTACAAGCACAGGCTCTCCGCCGTCTACGGGAGTAACCGTATTCTTACCGTTCGCTTTCCGGTTGAATATAGCCTCGAATACCTGCCCCGTACTATTCAGGCGGAAATGCAGATTATCCGTTTCCTTTATATAATCATCCATCGCCAGATCTTCCAACAAATCCATGCACAGCAGTTTGGCCGGATGTGTAGTCAGCCCCAAGTCTCTGAATATACGTTTAATATCATAAACCTCAGCGGGATTATTTTGAAAAAGATCCATCAACATCTTCGCCAACTCTTTTTTCTTCAAGCGTTTTCCGCCTTTCTTTCCTGTTTTTCCCATAATTCTGTCTTTTAGAGGTCCGTTTCGGTAATCCTTGGGCAAGTTAAGCATATTTCTTCATTCCGCCCCTTTTTTATCTCTTATTTTTTCTGAAAATTCAATTTGTCCGCAAAGCTAAAGTTCCCTCTTTCCACAGGGAAAGAAATAGGAAGGCTCGTCTCCGGAGCGGACTATAGCCTTCTTATCTGCGTT
>JAJPYK010000005.1 GCA_021205005.1 Paraprevotella sp.
CCTTCATGTCGTTTTGCAGGACTTTGCCTTGTACCAGGTTGGAGGAATGCGGGCGTCGTCGGTCAAATGAAACGTTTTAATTAAAAATAAGCAGTAGAAGTATGAAAAAGTTTTTTGTTTTGGGTCTTGGATTAGGTGCAGTCCTTTCTATGACCTCTTGTAAATCTTCCGAGAGTGCCTATAAGAAAGCTTACGAGAAAGCCAAACAACAGCAGGCCGTGGCCACCGAACAAGAGTCGACTCAAACGCAAACGACCACTCAGGTGGAAGTGACGCCTGTGACTCCGGCCGAGACCTCTTCGGCTGACGTGAATTCGGTGCAGGTACAAAGTGAGAAAGTGACGGTGGTTGCAGGCGATGGGTTGAAGGCTTATAGTGTCGTATGCGGAAGTTTCAGCCTGAAGGCCAAAGCGGAAGGTCTGCAAAAAACTCTCACCAACGCCGGATATAATGCACAGATCGCCTATCATGCCGATAAGAATATGTATCGTGTGGTAGCTTCGACTTATGACGACAAGGCCGCTGCCGTGCAGTCGCGCAATGTGCTGCGGACTACTTATTCTGATGCGTGGTTGCTTTATTCCAAATAAACACGCCGCAAGACGCTAAGGGGTGGAAGGAATTTCAGATCGAAACGTCATCTTTTTTTGTTTTAAGGAGGTGAGTGCGTAAGATGTTGAAAATGAGAATTCTTATGGAAACCTCGGACACTGGTTTTTCTTTTGGCGGAGATTGGCCCGCCGTTCTCCGCAGAATGATAAATTTTTCTCCGCAGATCGGAGCGGCGTTTGGCGCAGCAAAAAAATGATGTGGGTTAAGTTTCCGGAATTTTCTTTCGACGAGCAGTCTTTTTATCGTCTTGATGCAACAGGAGACGGCGTAGGAATGACGCCGGCGGACACAAGCAAATAGCATGGAGGGGCAGGGGAGACCTTGCCCCTTTGTAGTGCAAGGAGGATCATATCCCGCGGATTATTAAGAATTATTTGTTTTTAAGTCGACTATTTTTCATTTGTTTTCATTAATTTTGCGTCTTATATGGGGCGAATTTTATCTATTGATTATGGCAAAAAACGCACGGGAATTGCCGTGACAGATCCGTTGCAATTGATTGCAAACGGGCTGACAACGGTCCCCACGGCCTCGCTTTTGAGTTTCTTGACCGACTACCTGCGTAAGGAAAAAGTGGAACGTTTCGTTGTGGGAAAGCCCATGCAGACCACGGGGGCGGAATCCGAGAATATGGCGAGAGTGAGGAGTTTCGTGCAGAGTCTGCAAAAAAACTGGCCAGACATTCCGGTGGACTTGTTCGATGAACGTTATACCTCCGTGTTGGCCCATCAGGCCATGCTGGACGGCGGGTTGGGGAAAAAGGCCCGTCGGGACAAGGCTTTGGTGGATGAGATCAGTGCGACGATCATTTTGCAGGGATGGATGGAGGCCCATCGAACCAGAGGATTATAAACGAATGACGATATGATATTACCGATTTATACGTTCGGCCAACCCGTGTTGAGGATGGTGGCCGAAGACATCACACCGGATTATCCGGGTTTGAAAGAGTTGATAGAGAACATGTATAAAACATTGGAGGCTTCGGAGGGCATCGGGCTTGCGGCTCCTCAGGTGGGACTTCCGGTGCGCGTGGTGGTGATCGACCTGAACGTGATTTCGGATGATTCTCCCGAATACAAGGGGTTTACCCATACGTATATCAATCCCCATATATTGGAATATGACGATACTGAAACGCAACTGCTGGAAGAAGGTTGCCTGAGTCTGCCGGGCATCCATGAATCGGTGAGGCGGCCTACACGCATTCGGGTGAGCTACCAGGACGAGAACTTTGTGAAACATGAAGAATGGGTGGACGGGTTTCCGGCCCGTGTCATGCAGCATGAGTTCGAACACCTGGACGGAAAGATGTTCATAGACCACCTGTCCATGTTGCGCAAACAGATGATCAAGGGTAAACTCGGTGATCTGTTGAAAGGAAAATTCCGCTGTGATTCTAAGGTCAAAAAGAAAAAATAAATGGGCGGCCTGAGGAAAGTCTTGTTTCTCTTGCTTTTTCTGCCCTTGTCGGCCGTTGGACAGATCAATACCGACAGGGTGATGCTGATGGGGCGCAATGCGCTCTATTATGAGGACTATGTGCTTTCCATACGGCGTTTCAACATGGTCATTGCCGCTAAGCCTTATTTGGCCGAACCTTATTTCTATCGAGGCTTGGCCAAATTCTATCTGGAAGATTATACGGGAGCGGAAGACGATTGCGGGGCGGCCATAGACCGCAATCCTTTTTTGCCGGACAATTATGAATTGCGCGGTTTGTGCCGTATCAATCTGGGGCATTATCGGGATGCCATTGCCGATTATGACAAATTGCTCGGCATCGACCCCAAGAATGAAAGCGCCCTGCATAACATGACGCTTTGTTATCTGCAACTCAAGGATTACGGAGAGGCTGTGAATTGTGTCGACCGCATGCTGCGTTACTGGCCTAAGAATGCGTCGCTTTACACGTTGAAAGCTCAGGCCTATTTGGCTCAGAAAGACACTACGGAGACCCTGAAAGCCATCGACCAGGCATTGGACCTGAATCCCTATGAAGGTCAGGCGTGGAGCATGAAGGCGGCGGTATATGCCAATCGCGGCGATTATAAACAGGCCGAAGAGGCTTTGGACAAGACCATACAGCAGATGCCGAAGGTGGCCGGTAACTACATCAATCGGGCTTTGGCCCGTTTCCACCAACGCAATTTGCGCGGTGCGATGAACGATTACGATACGGCTTTGGAGCTGGATTCCGCAAATTATATCGGCCATTTCAACCGCGGACTGTTGCGTTCCCAAGTGGGGGACGACAACCGGGCAATCGAGGATTTCAACTTCGTGCTGAAATGGGAGCCTGATAATATGATCGCGCTGTTCAACCGGGCGTTGATGCTGAATAATACGGGAGATTATCGGGGTGCGATCCGCGACATCAATGCCGTCATCAAGGTCTTTCCGAACTTCTGGACGGGATTCCAGTTTCGTGCCGAAGTGCGCCGTAAGATGGGCGATACGAAAGGAGCCGAACTAGATGAGTTCAAGGTGCTGAAAGCGCAGATGGAGAAGCGTTACGGCGGAAAGAAGTCCGGTAACGCGAAGAGTACCCGTAAGGTGAGCGACCGTACGATGGAAGATTACGATAAGCTGGTGGAGGCCGACGAGGACGAAGATAACAATGCTCCGACGTAGGAGAGCGCATAT
>JAJPYK010000262.1 GCA_021205005.1 Paraprevotella sp.
AAAATGCCCCAAACCACAAAATATGGAGTTATCATTTTCTAATATTCTCATATCTGCTCTGAAAATATGAATCATTTTCGCTCTTCTTGAACGATTATCCTCCTAAAAGCAGATTAGATTGAATTTCGTCCCAATTTGAATAAATATCGTCCTATGCCTATCATTTTTTTATGAAATTTGCAGCCGTAAGAACAAAGCGGAAAAAAGTTAAAGAGGTTTTAGTTTTGCCCGGGTTGAAAGAGAAGTTTTCAGAATGACACTTTATGAGGAAACGTTAGGCATTCAAATACAATTTAAAATGAAGAAACAGAATTATATCAAAGTAAAGGCCACTGTAACGATGGCGATGGCTTGCGGTCATCTCACGACACTCTCAGCCAAATCGGGAAAGACAAAAATGTCTTCTCCCAAGGAACTGACCATTAATGGATACGGAGAATCCGCTTCGTTTACTGTCGACTCCAAGAACTTGAGGTCTGATGAACCCATCTCGATTTCCGCTACCCATGGATTCGAGGTATCCCCTCGTCAGCTAAATCCGAATGGCAACGGAAAAGTCACGGTAAAACTGGTCAGCTCCCAACAACAAACCTCAGGAAAAATAATCCTTAGGAGCGGAGATACCCGTTATTATGTAGATGTGAAAGGTTTAGGACGTTCTCTTCCGATTAAGGATTTGTCCTCGTCTCCGGCATATACTAATGACGGAAAAACATCGTTTGAAAAGGCTTTCACGCCTTCTGATAAGGGACACACCATAGAATTCAAAGTAGCAATTCCCGCCGATGGCGACGAATTCTACCCTTACGCCGTAGATACCGAAGGCAAAGGATTCAAAGGCTATGTGGCATACACCACTTTCGGACTATATCATTCCACTTCCCAAGCAGATGGATTTTCTAATCCGTCGACGAATGTCACTGGCGGACGGGGCAAATTCTACAACAACGATGGCAAAGCACATACTTACCGAATAGCGGTCATGCCGGACAATCGTGCATTCTTCTATCGCGATGGCATTGCCGTGGATACGGTACGCTTGCAAGACTACGGATTACAACCGGACTTCGCTACCGGAAACGGAGAAATCAAAGAAAACCTGTTGAAAAATCCGGGATTCGAAGGTGAGTTCGAGAATTTCGGCGTCAAAAATGCAGAAGATGTGGCCAAGGGCATCGAAGGTTGGAACATAGCCATACACGACTATTGGTGCAGCCAACAGTCCATTGTCCCTGAAGAAATTGACGACTCGCTCGATTTCAACAACCATGTCGCACAAATCAGACCCTACATGTGGGCCAACGGTTGGGGAAATGGCAACATCAACCAAATTGTCGACGTTGCTCCGAATGAGACTTATACGCTGACGGCCTTAGCCAAAGGGGGTATCCGTGAAAAAGAGGGCACATTGACGGGAACCATGTTTATTGAAGAGGTACAAGATCGGGAAAAAGAGCCCAAGTGGATATAGCCAGCGATTCGTGGGAGACTTACTCACTCGATTATACGACCTCGGCCGAATGCAAACAAATCCGTGTCGTATTCCAGACCGAATCAGGGAAATGGGGAGAACATCGGACACCGGTGGAGGTGGATAATGTCAAACTGACCGGAGTATCACGTCAATATACGCCTAAAATCGGTTTCACCAACGGCAACGCCCAAGTAGAATACTTCACTTTCGACGCCACGGGAGCTTACGCACCCGCAGCCCCCGACATTGCAGTCAGCATAAACTAATCAAAGATCCGGCATGAAGAAACTCTTTGTCCTGCTTATCAGCTTACTGTCCGTATCGCTCTACAGTCCGGCGCAATCAACCGGATTCCGTCCCGGAGAAGTATGGAACGACACCGATAGTCATCCCATCAATGCACACGGAGGATGCGTCGTATACCATGACGGCACGTACTATTGGTTTGGCGAAGATCGCACGAAATTCGAATCCAACGGCGTCAGTTGTTACGCTTCCGCCGATCTGTACAACTGGAAACGCATCGGGCTCGCTTTAAAAGCTGACGGAGAACCGCGGGAAGATCTAAACGACATCTCAAAAGGACGTCTTTTCGAACGCCCCAAAGTCGTCTATAACCCGAAAACCCGAAAATGGGTCATGTGGAGTCATTGGGAAAAATCGAGCAACGACTACAGCGCAGCACGCGTATGTGTAGTTGTAAGCGACCAGATCACAGGACCTTATACGCTCTACAAGACATTCAGACCTAACGGTCACGATTCGCGAGATCAAACCTTATTCGTGGACAGTGACGGCAAAGCCTATCACATATGTTCCACGGATATGAATACGAATACGAACGTAGCTGCCTTACGCGACGACTTTCTGGAACCGGAAAGTACAGAACAGACAGTGTTGAAAGGACAGAAATGCGAAGCCGCAACCGTATTCAAATGGCAAAACCGATATTACGGATTATTTTCCGACTGTACCGGATGGAACCCGAATCCAGGCAGACGTACTTACACGATCGGACTCTTGGGAGAATGGACCCGAAACGGCAATTTCGCCACAGATCCTTTAAAACAATTGAGCTACCGTTCTCAACCCTGCTATGTATTCCCGGTAGAAGGCAAAAAAGATGCATTCATCTATATGGGCGACCGCTGGAATTCCAATGATGTGGAGCATTCCACTCATGTATGGCTGCCGATCAGTATGCGTTCCGGCTATCCTGTCGTACGATGGTATGACCAATGGGATTTGAGCATTTTCGATAAGATGTACCGTTACAAACCAGCGGATGAAATACGTCCCGACCAGGCTTATGCGTTATTGGAACAACAGGCTGACCGCCTCGTATCCAAACCCGCCAACGGTTTTACTATCGCAGACGATAATGACGATATTAACCTGAACTTCGTATTTGTCAAGACAGAAGCACCGGACGTATACAAGTTAAAAGAAGTGAAGTCTCAAAAGTTTCTCACCAACGTATTCGGCTCTCTCCGACTGAGCGACGAAGAAAAAGAACAGAATCAAAAGTGGAAATTCATTCGTCAACCTGACGGATTCTATCGCATACAAAGCATACAGGACCGGAAATTCATTTCCGTTTCAGAAAACAGTACGTTCAACGGAACGCCGATTTACCTTACAGACAGCGGCGAACCGCACTATTTTGGAGTTTACTTCGATTCAGATCGATACTCAGATGGAAAATCTTAAATTTTATCTCAAAAAACACAGTGAATTAGGTAAATCAAGAAGTGCGTATCCGTGACGGCCTCGCACTTTATTTT
>JAJPYK010000237.1 GCA_021205005.1 Paraprevotella sp.
AAAGTAGCTATTGTAGGTGCAAGTGGTGCCGTAGGTCAGGAATTCCTGCGCGTACTCGATGAGAGAAACTTCCCGTTAGACGAATTGGTATTGTTCGGTTCCACGCGCAGTGCGGGCACCCGGTATAAGTTCCGCGACAAAGAAATAGAGGTGAAGCTTCTTCAGCACAACGATGATTTTAAAGATATAGACATCGCTTTCACCTCAGCCGGCGCAGGAGCCTCCAAAGAGTTTGCGGCAGACATCACACGCTACGGAGCCGTCATGATCGACAACTCCAGCGCATTCCGCATGGATCAGGACGTACCGCTCGTCGTGCCCGAATGCAACGCAGCCGACGCACTGAATCGTCCGCGCGGCATCATCGCCAACCCGAACTGCACCACCATCATGATGGTAACGGCCTTGCAACCCATCGAAAAGCTGAGCCACATCAGACGCATCCATGTAGCCAGCTATCAGGCAGCCAGCGGTGCGGGAGCCGCAGCCATGGCCGAACTCGAACAGCAGTACCGGGAAGTTTTGGACGGCAAACCCGTAACGGAGAAAAAGTTTGCCTATCAGTTGGCTTATAACGTCATTCCGCAAATCGATGTGTTCCAGGACAACGGCTACACGAAAGAGGAAATGAAGATGTTCAATGAAACGCAGAAAATCATGCACAGCGACGTGCGCTGCTCGGCCATGTGCGTCCGCGTTCCCGCCCTTCGTTCCCATTCGGAAGCCATCTGGATCGAAACGGAGAAACCGCTGTCCGTACAAGAAGTACAAGACGCCATCGCCCATGGTGAAGGTCTGCAATTGATGGACGATCCGTCGACGCAGACTTATCCCATGCCGCTTTTCTTAGCAGGAAAAGACGACGTCTACGTAGGCCGTATCCGCAAGGACCTGGCCAATGAGAACGGCATCACGCTCTGGCTCGTAGGCGACCAGATCAAAAAAGGCGCGGCATTGAATGCCGTACAGATCGCAGAATACCTGATCAAGGTCGGCAACGTGAAATAAAACACAGCCGCTCCGTCCTGTCGCCGGCTAAAGACATAAATGACGAGGGCATACCGTTTACACGATATGCCCTCGTTGCTTTTGTCCCTATTCGGATCCGGCATCTCAGTCTTTCGCTACGGCATAATCCCGTGGAATGATCAGGAAACTGAATCCGGCCGCTCCGCCTCCTCCGTTCTCCAGACGGAGCAGAATGCGGTTCCATCCCTGACGGAACGTGAAAGGTTCGATATGCTCGTCGATATGATACCAACTCGTTCCCTGGTCTCTCCAGACGTCTTTCCCGTTGATCCAGACTCGTCCGCTGTCGTCCGTACCGATGGCCACCAGCATGGTCGTAGGTTCGTCGAAATACAATTCCGTATAGGCATAATAAGTGGAATGTCCGGTAGTGACCGGCACGGTGTTGTGCATGGATTCACTCGGCATGAACTTCCATCGCAAGGTACCGTCCAACTTGACCCTTTCTCCGATCATCCTGATGGGATGGGCATCGGTCTCCTCTATTCCGACCCCGACTTGTCCATCCGTATATACAGCATCGAAATCAACGGCGATCTCAGGCTGATGAATGATGGCGAAGTCATCCCGTCCGTAGTTCTCCCACGGACCTATCATATACCAGGTGTTCACATACAGCCAGCCTTTGCGTTCGGCATTCCGGGAGAATCGCCTTCCGGGCAACGCCTGCGCCTTGACCATCATTTCATTCAGACGCGGACCGCGATATTCGCTATATGGAGTTTTCGCCTCATCATGGGCATAATTCACCCCTCCGAGGCCTCCGTCTCCCTGTCCTCCTCCGGGACCGCCCTGACCGCCGCCTTGGCCCTGACCTTGACCGCCCTGTCCCCCTCCGGGCTTACCTGCACCTTGAGGAATCCCGAACAGATTCTCCAACCGCGAACCGGCCAGTCCGACCTGACGGGAGGCCTGCCCCAGCAAAGCCCGATAATTATTCAGGTCGGCCGTCGTGCTCACCGAAAGTCCGGCGCTGGCATTACTGCCCGACGAACGAAGCCAATCCGCTCCGCCGGTCTGCATCCGGATCAAATGCTCGAAATCCGGCATGAGCGTAGCGCTCTCTTGCAAAGAACGGTATACCTCCGGAAAAGACAGTCCTTTCTGCAAAGTGCGTTTGGCAGCGCTTACGGCCAGATAGTTCTGCTGGATCTCCCTTTCATACTGCCTCAACATCTCATAAATTTCCTCCACGGAAGGATTATTCCCCAACGGGGGCGTACCGGCTTGAGGAATCTTGCGAGCCAAAGACACGTCGTTGGCGTCTTTAGGCGCAGACGCCGGAAGCCTGCGTGCTTCGACTTGCGACAACAGTCCGTTCTTCCGACTTCGCATTTTTTCCGCCATCTTTTGAAATTGAGACAATTGAACTTTCAGGTCCTTTTTCACGGAAGTCTCCGACTGCTCCACCAATTGCTTGGCATAGCGCGACGGCAAAGTACGGTGCGCCTGCTCCGCTTTCATGTTCTCGCTCCACTTCGCCGGTTGCATCGCACGGGCTTTCAATGCGCCGCGATGTTCCGTCGCCGCAGTTTTTTCGGGCAACTTCATCCGCCCTTGTGCTGCAGGGACCGGACCGTAATACAGTCCCCAAACCAACGCGGCACAAACCGCAAGAGCCACGACCCAGGAGCAAACTACGACTTTCCAATCAGTTTTCGTTGTAGTGTTCATCGTACGTACGTATTCCTATGTTCGTTAAATTATAAAACTGACAGGCATCCATCACCTCCACGAAACGTCCGAAAGGCGTATTCCGGTCCATGTCGATACGTATACGACGGTCCGGCGTGGCGATGCAAACATTCCGCAGTTGCTCATGCAGGAAATTGGCCGTGCAGGGCTGACCGTCCCAATAGAAATTCCCTTCACGGTACAGTCCCACAATCGCCTGTTTGTTATCCGGCTTCAGTTTCACCGCAGCTTGCGAAGTCGGCAGATTGACCGGAATATCTCTGCTTTTCACCTTGGTCATGGTAGACACCAGGAAAAAAAACAGCAACAGAAACACGCAATCGATCAACGGAGACATCGAAACCTCCGGTTCTTCTTCATTACTTCCCAAAGGTAGTCTCATAAGGCTTTCCTCCCAAACGGACACGCGTATGCGCGAACCCTTCCAATTGACATTTGTCGAAAATCTCTATCACGGTATTGACCGGAACCGAACGGTAAGCCGCCACCTCGATGGGCACATCCGTCCCCATC
>JAJPYK010000202.1:0-316 GCA_021205005.1 Paraprevotella sp.
TTACAATATAAATAATTTAAAAATTAAAGACAATGCCTACTATTCAACAATTGGTAAGAATTGGTAGAACAGTGTTGGTAGACAAGAGCAAATCGCCCGCTTTGGACAGTTGTCCGCAGCGTCGCGGCGTTTGTGTTCGTGTGTATACTACCACGCCGAAGAAGCCGAATTCAGCAATGCGTAAAGTTGCGCGTGTGCGTTTGACGAACATGAAAGAAGTGAACTCTTACATTCCGGGTGAAGGACATAATTTGCAGGAGCACTCGATTGTGTAGATCACCGTTGTACCAGTAACATAAAAAAAAAAAGTTCGTTA
>JAJPYK010000202.1:326-3217 GCA_021205005.1 Paraprevotella sp.
GTGGTCGTGTAAAGGATCTTCCGGGTGTTCGTTACCATATCGTTCGCGGTACTTTGGATACGGCCGGTGTAGCTAATCGTACGCAGCGTCGTTCGAAGTATGGTGCAAAGCGTCCTAAAGCAGGTAAGAAATAACTGAAATAGGATAAAGAATCTATTATTTACTAGTTTTGGTTTGTTGAGCTAAAGGTTGAGTAAATTCTCTGGTGGGAGAGTTGAAGATTATCGAGTTACAGCCAAACTGAAAGTGTTTTTTAAAATGAGAAAAGCAAAACCAAAAAAACGTGTGATCCTGCCGGATCCTGTCTTTAACGATGTTAAAGTTTCTAAGTTTGTAAATCACCTGATGTATGATGGCAAGAAGAATACGTCTTATGAAATCTTCTATGCAGCCTTGGATACCGTAAAGAATAAAATGGCCAATGAGGAGAAAAGCGCATTGGAAATTTGGAAAACGGCTCTGGATAATGTAACTCCCCAAGTGGAAGTGAAGTCTCGTCGTGTAGGCGGCGCTACATTCCAGGTTCCTACGGAAATCCGTCCGGACCGCAAGGAGTCTATTTCTATGAAGAATCTGATTCTTTATGCTCGTAAGCGTGGCGGTAAGTCTATGGCTGACAAGTTGGCGGCTGAGATTATGGACGCTTTTAATGAGCAGGGTGGTGCTTTCAAACGTAAGGAGGATATGCATCGTATGGCTGAGGCTAACCGTGCATTCGCACACTTTAGGTTCTAAATTTATAAAGTAGCTAAATAAAATGGCAAAGCAAGATTTACATTTGACCCGTAATATCGGTATCATGGCTCATATTGATGCCGGTAAGACTACGACTTCAGAGCGTATTCTTTTCTATACTGGTCTTACGCATAAAATCGGAGAGGTGCATGATGGTGCCGCTACGATGGACTGGATGGCTCAAGAGCAGGAACGTGGTATCACCATTACTTCTGCTGCTACGACCACACATTGGAAATGGGCTGGCAATACTTATAAGATTAACTTGATTGACACTCCGGGACACGTAGACTTTACCGCTGAAGTGGAACGCTCTTTGCGCGTATTGGACGGAGCCGTGGCTACTTATTGTGCAGTAGGCGGTGTGGAGCCTCAATCTGAAACGGTTTGGCGTCAGGCTGACAAGTATAATGTTCCCCGTATCGGTTATGTGAATAAAATGGACCGCTCGGGTGCGGACTTCTTTGAGGTTGTACGTCAGATGAAAGATGTATTGGACGCAAATCCTTGTCCTGTGGTTATTCCTATCGGTGCCGAAGAGAACTTCAAGGGTGTAGTCGACCTCATCAAGATGAAGGCTATTCTGTGGCATGATGAAACGATGGGTGCTGATTATGATATAGAAGAAATCCCCGCAGATTTGAAGGCTGAAGCCGAAGAGTGGAGAGATAAGATGCTGGAGAAAGTAGCTGAGTTCGATGATGCTTTGATGAGCAAATATTTCGATGATCCGTCTACGATTACCGAGGATGAAATCCTTCGCGCTTTGCGTGCCGCTACCGTGGCTATGGAGGTAACTCCGATGTTGTGCGGTTCTTCTTTCAAGAATAAGGGCGTGCAGACTTTATTGGATTATGTATGTGCCTTTTTGCCTTCTCCATTGGATACGCCGAACGTAGTGGGTACCAATCCGGAAACCGGAGAGGAAGAGGATCGCAAGCCTTCGGAAGATGACAAAACATCGGCATTGGCTTTCAAGATCGCTACCGATCCGTTTGTGGGTCGTTTGACTTTTATTCGCGTTTACTCAGGTAAGGTAGAAGCCGGTTCTTATATCTATAACTCTCGTTCTGGGAAGAAAGAACGTGTATCCCGTCTGTTCCAGATGCACTCGAATCATCAGAATCCTGTAGATGTAATTGGTGCAGGCGATATTGGTGCCGGTGTAGGTTTCAAGGATATTCGTACGGGAGATACTTTGTGTGATGAAGATGCTCCGATCGTTCTGGAATCTATGGATTTCCCTGATCCGGTGATTGGTATTGCCGTAGAGCCGAAGACACAAAAAGACCTTGATAAGCTTTCCAACGGTTTGGCTAAGTTGGCTGAAGAAGATCCGACCTTAACCGTGAAGACTGACGAACAGACGGGTCAAACGGTGATTTCTGGTATGGGTGTGTTGCACTTGGATATTATTATTGATCGTCTGAAACGTGAGTTCAAGGTTGAGTGTAATCAGGGTAAGCCTCAGGTAAACTACAAGGAAGCCATTACAAATTCCGTGAATTTGCGTGAGGTTTATAAGAAACAATCCGGTGGTCGCGGTAAGTTCGCAGACATTATTGTAAATGTCGGTCCGGTATATGAAGACTATAAGGAGGGCGGTTTGCAGTTTGAGAACAAAGTTACTGGCGGTAACATTCCTAAGGAGTTCATTCCTTCCGTGCAGAAAGGTTTCGAGAATGCCATGAAGAATGGTATCTTGGGCGGTTTCCCGATGGATAGTATGAAAGTGGAATTGCTTGATGGATCTTTCCATCCGGTAGACTCCGACCAGCTTTCGTTCGAGATCTGTGCATTGCAGGCTTATAGAAATGCTTGTGCTCAAGCTAAACCGGTATTGATGGAGCCTATTATGAAACTGGAGGTTGTTACTCCCGAGGAGAATATGGGTGATGTCATTGGCGACTTGAACAAACGTCGCGGTCAGGTGGAAGGTTTGGACACAAGCAGAAGCGGCGCCCGTATTGTGAAAGCTATGGTTCCGTTGGCTGAAATGTTCGGTTACGTAACCGCATTGCGTACCATTACTTCGGGACGTGCTACGTCTTCAATGACTTACGACCACCATGCACCCGTGTCAAGCTCGATTGCAAAGACCGTACTGGAAGAGATCACGGGACGTACTGATTTGGTATAATTGAATAAAACTGGAT
>JAJPYK010000066.1 GCA_021205005.1 Paraprevotella sp.
ACCACATTACGCTCCGCATCGGCATCTTGGTCGAAACCGTACAGATGGCCCGCCGCACCCAGCCGGCCGACGATTTCCCGGCTATGTCCGCCGCCTCCGAAAGTCACATCGGCATACACTCCGTCGGGCCTGATTTGCAGACCGTCCACACAGGCTTGAAGCAGCACCGGTACGTGATAAACCTCTTCTTCCATGAATATTTTACACTATTCGTCCTCAAAGGTACGAATTTTAAAGGAAAGGTATATCTTAATCGGAATAATTTATTTATCAACAGTCTGTTAATAACTCGACGGTCATCTCAAAACGATGAAATACGCTCAGCCGTTCTACCCTCGCAACGCTGCCAAAATGACAGACAAGGAAGAGACGAGAATCGCGTATTCATATCCCGCTGCGGATTTACACCGATCGGGAGCCTTCTCGCGCATCGAAGCCCTGACGTTTTGTTCTCCGTTTTGCGAATCGGCCGACAAAGTGACACGGGGCCTCCCGATACGTGCGGACGATCCGGTACAGCAGTCGGCAAACGAAATGTTTTCATGACATTACGTCACGAAAAAACAGTCTCTCCCGCAACCCGAAATAGCGAGAAAAATCCCATTTTCACCCGTCCGAAAAGCAGATTGCAGGACATTTCATCACCGATCTGCGCCGAATGAGAAATTTTTCTGCGCACATCGGCATCCCGTTCTGCGCCGAACGATGCCCCGACAAACGGTTTTCACCGTACCGATAGACCGTATATATGCAACATTATGCCCTCGAAATTGCATATTTATACCGTCATACCCCTCAGATTTCCTCCGTATCCCTACATCGGAGGACCTGTAATGAGCTCCTTAACTGCCATTTTGTCCGTAGGATAAAGGAGGCCGAAAACCGAGTTTTACCTCCCGCACCCAGGTTCTCTCCGCTCTGAATCCGATTTCGGCCCCTGCAATCGGGAAGCGGTGCCGGAAAGACAAAAATCAGCGGTTTCAACGCTGTTTTTCCCGTTTTTCCTTTCGGTACGATCCGGAAGAAATAACGGTAATTTCACTCTTTATACCGTTTTTTTTGCGACCAATTCAATCTTTTTCAGTAACTTTACCGTTAAATAATTAATAAAGACTTTGCACTTCATGAAGAAAACCCTGCTTGGACTTTATCTCTTTTCCGCCTTGCTATGGACGTCTTGCATCCGCAACGAGCCGATGAACTCCGAATGCGACATCGAAACGGCTACCGTAGTCACCGACCATCCGGAAGCATTGTTTTTCAATACGGGAGACGTGACGCAAAGCATAGCCTCCTCAGATACCGTCATTGCGTTCAGCCTGAAAGAGAACTTCAAAGATTCGGACATGCTGAAATCCTTACCGATCTCTTTCAAGATCACGCCGGGGGCGGTCATCACGCCGGAAAACGGCAGTCCGCAAGATTTCAGCGGGAAAGATGGGGTGACCTATTACGTCACCTCGGAAGACCGGCAATGGTACCGCACCTACCACGTAAAATTCGTCCCCATCCGTCCCCTGGTGACGGACTTGTCGTTCGAGCACTTCAGTCTGGAACCGAACGGACGCTATTATGAATGGTACGAACAGTCGCAAGAGGGCAGCACCATCGACATGTGGGCCACGGGTAATCCGGGCTATGCCATCAGCCGCTCTTCGGCCAAACCGGACGAATTTCCCACCTTGCCCTGGTGTCAGGACTCCATCAGGGGACATTGCGTGAAACTGGAGACTTGCGATACGGGACCCTTCGGCGTGATGGTCAACATGCGCATCGCCGCGGGCAATCTCTTTATCGGCACGTTCGACGTGTCCAACGCCCTGAAAGACGCCATGGCGGCCACCCTTTTCGGATTGCCCTTCAACCGCAAGCCGGTAAGCTTCGAGGGCTATTACAAATACAAAGCCGGAGACCGGTTCCAGAACCAGAAAGGCACGATACAGGAAGGACGTGTGGACCAGCCCGACATCTACGCCGTATTGTATAAAAACACCGATGAGAACGGAAATTCCGTCTTGCTGAAAGGAGACGACGTACTGACGAATCCCAACATCGTGGCCTTGGCGCGTATACAAAACCCCGTACATGATTTCGATACGTGGACCTATTTCAACCTTCCGTTCGAATATTACAGTCCGATCGACGAGAACCGCATGAAAAGTTACGGTTACAATCTGGCGGTGGTGTTCACCTCGAGTATCGAAGGCGCCAGCTTCTGCGGAGCGGAGGGCAGTACGCTGCTCGTGGACGAAGTGAAAGTGATCTGCAATGACGAACCTTAACAGCAACCTGAAAATGAAAGCAATCAAATACATTCTGACGGTCGTCTTCTGTACCGCAATCGGTGTGGCACAGGCGGAAAAATTCAAAGACCTGATGGACAGCAAACGAGACAACCGCGAGGCCAACTACGCTCTTTGGGGCCCCACCTCCGACCACCAGGGTCTGGGCTTCGTGGTCAGGGCGGGCTATGTATTGGGCGGAACGACCCCGCTGTCCCTGCCTGCGGAAATCCGCAAAATCAGCGAATTCTCTCCTAAAGACGGTTTCAGTCTCGGTGTGGACGGATATAAATATTTCAACATGCGCTGGGGGCTCTCCGCCGGGCTGCGTTTTTTCATGCAGGGCATGCACACGGGAGCCGAAGTGAAAAACTATAATATGGCGTTGGTCATGGGGCAAGACGTGGTGGAAGGACGTTTCACGGGTACCGATATCACCGAAACCCGCATGACAGGTTTCACCATTCCCGTAATGGCGACCTATCGCGTGGGAGCGCGCTGGACTTTCGACCTCGGTCCGTATTTCAGTTACTGGATCTATCGCGACTTCAATGGAGAGGTTTTCGACGGTTATCTGCGCGAAGGCTCTCCCATAGGGCAGAAAATCTCCATATCGGCGGACAATCCGGCCAGTTACGACTTCAGTAGCCACATGCGCAACGTCTCCTGGGGCATGGAGTTCTGCGTGGACTATCGCGTGCGCCATCACCTCAACGTGTTCGGTTTGCTGGACTGGGGTATGAGCGACGTGTTCAAAAGCGATTTCAAGACGGTCACGTTCCCGCTGTTCCCGCTTTATGCCACATGGGGCGTAGCCTATTACTATTAATAAAAAGACAAGACTATTTAATACAAACTGATTTAAAATGAAAAAATTACTACTTACAACAATGGCTTGTG
>JAJPYK010000102.1:0-1953 GCA_021205005.1 Paraprevotella sp.
AATGATGATATGCTATGACTGATACCTCGGAAAACAACAAACGCATCGCGAAAAATACGTTGCTGCTCTATTTTCGGATGCTGTTATTGATGGCCGTGAGCCTTTACACATCGCGTGTCGTCCTGAATGCTTTGGGCGTGGAAGATTTCGGCATTTATAATGTGGTAGGCGGAATGGTGGCCATGTTTTCCGTATTGTCCGGTTCCTTGTCCTCCGCCATCAGCCGTTTCCTGACATTTGAGCTGGGGAGAGGCCGTACGGACCGGCTGGATAGGATTTTTTCTACCTCCGTCACCATTCAATTGGGCTTGGGAGGCGTGGTGGCTTTGCTGGCCGAAACCTTGGGCGTATGGTTTCTGAACGTGAAGATGAATATTCCGGCCGAAAGGTTTGGGGCGGCGAATTGGGTATTCCAATATTCCATCCTGACGTTTGTCATCAACTTGATTAGCGTGCCTTATAATGCGGCCATTATTGCCCACGAGCGGATGTTGGCTTTCGCTTATATCAGCATTTTTGAAGCTGTGGCCAAATTGGCGGTTGCTTTCCTCATTATGTGGTCTCCCCGGGACCGGTTGATCGGTTATGCGGTGTTGATGTGCGTGGCCGCGCTGTCGGTTCGTTTCGCTTACGGCTATTATTGCAAACGACATTTCAGTGAGTGTGTCTATCGTTTCTTGTGGGACAAGGGGCTTCTGAAACAGATGTTCGGTTTTGCCAGCTGGAACTTTATCGGTGCGAGTTCCACCGTGCTGCGCGACCATGGCGGCAATCTTATGATCAATTTTTTTTACGGTCCGTCCGTAAATGCCGCTCGCGGCATCGCTTTTCAGGTCAACTATGCCGTTAACGTGTTTATACTCAATTTCATGACGGTCTTGAATCCGCAGATTACGAAATCCTATGCTTCGGGAAATCGGGATTATATGATGAGACTGATTTTTCAGGGGGCGCGGCTGTCGTTTTACATGTTGCTGATTTTGTCTTTGCCCATTCTGGTCAACACGCAATACATCTTGTCGTTGTGGCTGAAGAACGTACCCGAACATACGTCGCTTTTTGTACAATTATGCTTGGTTCTTGCCATGAGCGAGTCGTTGTCGCAACCGTTGATCACGGCCAGTCTGGCCACGGGGCGTATACGGAACTATCAGATCATCGTGGGAGGACTCCAGTCGATGAACTTTCCGGTGTCTTACGTCTTGTTGCGTTGGGGCTGTGTGCCGGAGACGGTCGTGATGGTAGCCGTGGCGATTTCACAGGCTTGTCTGGCCGCCCGTCTGCTTCTGTTGCGCAAAATGATAGGGCTGTCCATACGTCGGTATTTGAAGAACGTCTATCTCAACATCATTCCCGTGACCGCCGTGGCGGCCGTTCTGCCCGGATTGGCTTCCGGTTGTGCAGAGCATGACGACTTCTTTAAAGTTCTGTGGTTGAGCCTGATGGCCGTGACCTGCACGGCCCTTTCGATCTACGGCATCGGATGTAACGGTAAAGAGCGTGAATTCGTACATACAAAAATCAGAAAGATAAGACATAGATTGCTGCACGATGATAGAAATAACAGATAAATCGGATTGTTGCGGATGCACGGCGTGCGCCAGTGTCTGCTCCCATGATGCCATTACAATGCAGCCGGATGCGATGGGTTTTCTGTATCCGGTCGTGGATCGTTCGAGGTGTGTCGACTGCGGACTTTGTGAGAAGGTCTGTGCATTTAACCCTCGTTACGACAAGAGCCTGAATCTGTCCGAACCGGATGTATATGCCGCCCGTCATAAAGATATGAACGAAGTGGAGACGAGTCGGAGCGGCGGTGCTTTCATTGCGGTTTCAGACTGGATATTGGCGCAGGGAGGAGCGGTCTACGGTGCCGGCTATACCGATCATTTCCGGGTGGTACACAAGCGAGCTGTGACGAAAGAAGAGCGCGACGAGTTCAAGGGCAGTAAG
>JAJPYK010000102.1:1963-3162 GCA_021205005.1 Paraprevotella sp.
TATGTGCAGAGCGACCTGACCGGTATATTCCGACAGGTGAAGAATGATTTGTGCAACGGTATGATCGTATTGTTTTCCGGTACGCCTTGTCAGACTTCCGGTTTGGCTTCCTATATCGGCAGGCGTTTGCGCGACCGTCTCTATTTGGTGGACATCGTATGTCACGGCGTGCCCGGTCCCTATGTTTTGCGGGATTATCTGGCCTATCTGGAGAAAAGGCATGGCGCGTCCATTTGCTGGGTGAACTTTCGGGACAAACAGTATTTTGGATGGAGAGCACACAAAGAAACGTTTAAATTTGTTGATGGGGGGGTGGAGGTAATGATGAGCTTTACGGTTTTATTCTATCGCAACATCATGTTCCGGCGGTCTTGCGGGAAATGTCCTTTCTGTAATACGACCCGTCCGAGCGACCTCACTCTCGCCGACTTCTGGGGGGAGAAGAGTGTGCCCGAGATGAACTCGGACGACAAAGGCGTATCGCTCGTTCTAGTCAACACGGAAAAGGGGCGCCGGCTCTTTGAGGCGGTGAAGCACGAAATGGATGTGGTTTTGGTACGATTGGAAGACTGCCTGCAACCGAACTTGCAACATCCGTCGGCGATAGATCCTGAACGGGATGAATTTGAAACGTTGTACCGGAGGAAAGGTCTTGCCGCCGCGATGAAGCGATACGGTCGTCCGAGATGGCGGGATAGGCGTAGGAAACTTGTGTGTTATGTTAAAAATGTAGTGAAAAGATTAATAAGAAA
This sequence comes from Paraprevotella sp., assembly GCA_021205005.1. Lineage (GTDB taxonomy): Bacteria > Bacteroidota > Bacteroidia > Bacteroidales > Bacteroidaceae > Paraprevotella. Next base: position 2,716 of record JAJPYK010000102.1, read on the forward strand.
AAAAAATGAGAATAGGCATACTCACATATTCTTCGGCACATAATTATGGTGCGATGTTGCAATGTTATGCCCTCCAGGAGTTCCTGAAGACATTGGGCCATACGGTTTATGTCATAGATTATCGGCCGGATTACTTCCAGTATGGCTTGTTCGTCGGGTGGAAGTGGATTTCTTTTTCTCCGGTTAAAACGTGGCGTAAGGTTCGTTTTCAGTTCCACACGTTTAAATGTCAGCGTCAGCGTTATCTCGCATTTGAGCGTTTCTCGAAGAGATATTTTCATCTGAAAACCCTCAGATTATCTTATTATCAGGATGATATAGATTGTTTCGTTTTGGGTAGCGATCAAATCTGGAGAAAGAATCGAGGAAAGTTCGATCCGGTCTACTGGGGGGATTTTGAAGAGTCGAAAGGGCATAAGTTCATCAGTTATGCGGCCAGTATGGGAC
>JAJPYK010000108.1 GCA_021205005.1 Paraprevotella sp.
TACCAATATGACGGGAGCTTATGTGAGAAGAGGCGATATATGAATCGTCTCTTTTTATTTTTATTTGCTTTTCCGACGAGCTACGAATTGGGGATGAAGACGACTGTTTTTTAGTTCTTTTAGGGTGATTAATGCTTCTCTTTATTGGATTTATCAAAAGGCATTCTTATATTTGCAAACACCCGTAAGGGTGTGAAGTATACTTTCCCGCAGGGGACATTGCCTGATATTTGGAGGGTAATGTCCCCTCTTTTGGGGAAAGATGTCCGCAGACTTAACTTATTTTTCCGGCATGGCGGAATCTCAGAAGACGGAACAGTGTGCTGAGGATGACCATGTTTGCCGTGCATCGGGTGCACAACCGGATCGCCGTGTACGTCAATGAGTAGAATTTCGGGGTCAGTGGGTAAAGCCCATGCTGTCGCATCTGCTTCAACATGCGGCGTAGAAAGACCGTATCCGGGCTGTCTCCCAATAAGGTATATACCATGGACATACGCAACATGTCGATTCTTTTTTGCAATGCGGCGGCAGAATCTGTTTCTAAATGCCGGCTCTCGTCAATCAGTCTGCGGATGATGACCAGTAGGTCGGAGAAACGTTTCTCTACAAACTCTTTTCCGGTGTGGTGCATGATGGAACCTTTGCGTTGGTAATAAGCGTATACCGGTAAGGTCGTGACCAGAAGCTGACGTGCGCGCAAGAACAGAAGTGCGGTAAAATCCTCGTCTTCGTGGTAGGCTATGGGCAGGAAACGTAAGTGGTCCGCAAGGCTTTTCCTGAAGAAATAGCCCCATACACTGCCGTGAAGATTATGCTTTTGCATGAATTCCACTCCTGTTCCCCGAAACGTGATGTGCGGAGAAGAAGCCGTCCGATCCGAGAGTTCCGTGTCGTATACTTTTTGAAATCCGAAAGCCAACAAGTCGGGTTCTTCCTTTTCCAGCAGTGACAGGGCTTGCAGTGTGTTCTGTCGGAACAGATAGTCGTCTGCGTCTAAAAAGTGAATATATTCCTTGTGCGTCAGTTCCAACCCCCTGTTTCTTGCGCCTCCGGGGCCGTTGTTTTTCTGGGCGTAATAATGAATATCCGGATGCTTCAGGCTTTCGATGTAAGTTTCGGCGTCGTGTCCGGGCGTGCCGTCATCAATCACCCAAATTTCCCAATCCGCGTGATCATCCAGATTCATTACGCTTTCGATGGCCCGTGCCAGCAGCGACAAGTCTACTTTATAATAAGGAATGATGAAACCGACGGACGGTTTTTTCATTTGTTCAAAGCTTTACGGGTTCGGGCCACGATGCTGCAATACTTGTCTCCGCTCAACGCTTTCAGTACGGCCTTGATGCGATAGTTCAACGGGCGGCGGGTAAACAAGGCGCGGCACAGAGGTATACGCCGTTCGGGGATGTATAAAGAACCTCCGAACTGTATATGGACGATTTGCGGGTTGCACAGACCCAGATAGAAGTCGTCTAAGTCTTTTTCCGATAAGTCCGAATTATGAGACAGCGTGTTGTAGAGTTGCAGGTGGGCCTGAAGCAGATCGTTGATGCTCTTGCTGCAAAGCGTGTTGGAGATGGAGCCTTTGCGGCAGCAATAGAAGTACAGGCCTCTGTCCGTCCGCAGAATGCCGCGTGCCTGTTGCAGTACGAAAGGAATGGTAAAGACATCTTCGAACCATTTTCCTTTCGGGAACCGGTTGGTTTTCCAAAGCGAACGCCTGTATATTTTGTTCCAGGCATAACTATGCTGGTATCCCTTTTGACGTATCCATTCGGAGTAAGAGAGAGTTTCGTGATGCCCCGGGACGTAACGGTAGGCCTGCTCCGTGCCGTGGTATACGCATACGGGATATTCCAGGACGTCGGCTTCCGGGTGCATTTCCAGTTGTTCCATGTTGGGTCTCAACGTTTCGGGAGAGAGATAATCGTCCGAGTCTATAAAGGTGATGTATTCGCCTTGGGCAATGTCCAGTCCTCGGTTACGTGCGGTACTCAGTCCTTCGTTTTTCAGGTTATGGAGCACGCGGAAACGCGGATCTTTCCGGGCCCATTCGTCGCAGATGGCTCCGCAACGATCCGGTGAACAGTCATCCACGAGGATGATTTCGCTGTCTGCCACGTCTTGTCGGGCAATACTTTTCAGGCAGAAGTCCAGATAGGCTTCTACTTTGTACACGGGTACGATGATTGTGAGTTTCATGTGTCGGTTAAATCAAAAAGGTTTATATATAATGATTCCAAAAATCAACATATTGTGCAGCCACCTTTTTGTGGTCGTGGTGGCGTTCGACGTATAGCACGCCCTCTTTCGAGCGACGTGCGATGTCGCCGGGCGTCTGAATAAAATCCTCCAGCCGGGCATAGACGTCCTCGGCCGAAGGGAGTACATTGACGATAGGCCTGAGCTCTTTCTCGCCCAAGAGCGCGTAATTCTCCTCTTCTCCTCCGCCTACCACCACCAGTCCTTTGGCCATAGCCAGCAGGGCGTTCATGGCTGGTGGGTCGGAGTATAGTTGGTCGAGCAGGACATCGCAATGGTCTATCATCCGGTTATATTGTACAAAAGGTACGGACTCGGTCTTTTTGACATCGATACGGTCGGGATACCGGTCGGCCAGCCGCACCAATGCCTGATACATGATGTCGGTACCTTTATAGGCATCGCGCTGGCGTTGTATGCCGATGAAGAATCGGATCCGGTCGGTATCCGGGTGCGGGATGCGCGGTGTCACTTCCCCGAGATTGATGGGGAAGGGGATGAATTGCGTCTTGTCGGGAAAAGCCGGCCGATAGCACGCATCGTATTCATATAGCCCGCTGACGATGCCGTCGCAGTCTTCGGCGATAAAGCGGTTCAGTTCTCCTTTGGCGCCGTTGAGCCATTCGGCGATGAAAGCGTCGTTGTCGGCATTTTGCCGTATTTCCGAACCGATATTGAAGTCCGAGTAGCGGAAAGTCTGTCGCTCCAGACAGGTCTTTACCCAATAATAATCCATGCCGTAGGCTCCGAGGAACACATGCCGGTTGTTGCGGCGCAGGTAACGGTAGATAGGATACAGCCTTTCCGGTTTCAGTTCAAAGAAAATGGGGTTGATGAGCTGCACCACGTCATAACCCCTCATGAAAGGGAGGGTGCGCGTGATGCGGACA
>JAJPYK010000164.1 GCA_021205005.1 Paraprevotella sp.
CCGTATAAGCATTGCGCAATATTCATTTACTACTGGATCTGTCAGGTCTCCATTTTTGGAAATATGAGCTGCATCAATAATTTTGTTTGTTTTGATGTAACTTGTTTTACGCTGATGCGTGACTCTGATGTAAACTGTATAAAAGCCATCATTTCTTGGTGTCTTAACCGTTGCTTTGAAGGTTGTCATATCTTTATCTATTAGAAAATTAAAAACTCTGAAAAGTCTGGGGTAAACAGGGGTCAACATGGCCTATTTTGGGGTAAACATAGAGTAAAACATTTCTGTTCATTTGGCTCATTTTATGCAGTCAAGTGTACGAACCGCCTAAGCGCAAATCAGGCTGTAACCACTGATAATACAGTAATTACAGCCTGATAATAAAATAATATATGTAGGAATTATTCCTCTACCGCCGCCTGCGCCGCAGCCAATCGTGCAATAGGCACTCTGAAAGGAGAACAAGAGGCATAATCCATACCGATCTTAGCACAGAACTTGACGGAAGAAGGCTCTCCGCCGTGCTCTCCGCAAATACCGGTACGAATGTTCGGACGTACACTCCTACCCTTCTCCACGGCCATCTTGATCAACTGGCCTACACCTTTCTGATCAAAAACCTGGAACGGATCCACTTTCAAAATCTTCTTCTCCAAATATACCGGTAAGAAACTGGCTATGTCGTCACGGGAATAACCGAAAGTCATCTGAGTCAAATCATTCGTACCGAAAGAGAAATATTCCGCTTCGGAAGCTATTCGATCGGCGGTCAAAGCTGCGCGGGGAGTCTCGATCATGGTTCCGATCTCAAAATCCACCTCTATGCCCTCTTCTGCAAAGACTTCACGAGCGGTAGACAGAATCACGCTTTTTTGTTGTTCCAATTCATACAGGATACAAACCAACGGCACCATAATCTCCGGTCTGGGATCCTTGCCTTCTTTCTTCAACTCACAGGCCGCAGACAGAATGGCACGTGTCTGCATGGCGGTGATTTCAGGGAAAGTAATGCCCAAGCGACAACCGCGATGACCTAACATCGGATTGTTCTCGGCCAAACTCTCCACGCGCTTCTGAAATTCCTGCACGCTGACTCCCATTTCTTCAGCCATCTTCTGTTGTCCCTGCAAATCATGAGGCACAAATTCGTGAAGAGGAGGATCGAGCAAACGAATGTTCACCGGACAACCGTCCATCGTTTCCAAGATGCCTTTGAAGTCACTTTTCTGATATGGAAGCAATTTGGCCAACGCCTTTTTACGACCTTCCACACTATCGGCCAAGATCATCTCGCGCATAGCCACGATCTTCTGATCTTCGAAGAACATGTGTTCGGTACGGGTCAACCCGATGCCTTTGGCACCGAACGAACGGGCCACTTCCGCGTCGTGGGGCGTATCGGCATTCGTCCGCACCTGAAGCTTCGTATACTTGTCGCACAAATCCATCAAGGCCTTGAAATCACCGGAAAGTTCTGCGGCTTTGGTCGGTATTTCACCGGCATACACGTGGCCGGTAGAACCGTTCAAAGAAATGTAATCACCTTCCTTATACATCACTCCTTCTATCTCCACAGTCTTATTCTTGTAGCTCACATTGATGGCGCCTGCGCCAGACACGCAACATTTACCCATGCCGCGGGCCACAACCGCCGCATGAGAAGTCATGCCTCCACGAGCCGTGAGAATGCCCTCGGCTGCCGACATTCCGGCCAGATCCTCGGGAGACGTTTCGATACGCACCATGACTACACGATGCCCTTCCTCACGCCATTTCTGCGCATCATCCGCATGAAATACGATCTGCCCGCAAGCCGCACCGGGAGAAGCCGGCAAACCTTGCGTAATGGAGCGGGCAGTCTTTAGGGCATCCTTATCGAACACCGGATGAAGAAGTTCGTCCAACTTCTGAGGTTCGCAACGCAGCAATGCGGTCTTTTCATCAATCAATCCCTCGCGCAGCAGATCCATCGCGATTTTCACCATGGCCGTACCCGTACGCTTACCGTTGCGGGTCTGCAAGAACCATAGCTTTCCTTCCTGAACCGTAAACTCCATATCCTGCATGTCCCGATAATGATTCTCCAACTTGGTCTGAATGGCATCCAGTTCCTTATAAATATCCGGCATGGCTTCTTCCATGGAAGGATATTTTTGAACACGCTCCTGTTCCGAGATCCCCCGCAAGGCAGCCCATCGGCGAGAGCCTTCCACCGTAATCTGCTGAGGCGTACGGATACCCGCTACCACGTCTTCGCCTTGAGCGTTTACCAGATATTCACCGTTGAACAAGTTCTCACCCGTAGCGGCATCGCGGCTGAAACAAACGCCGGTGGCCGAAGTATCGCCCATATTGCCGAATACCATGGCCATGACGGAAACCGCAGTCCCCCACTCGTCCGGAATGCCTTCCATCTTACGATAAAGAATGGCACGCTCGTTCATCCAACTGTGGAACACGGCACAGATAGCCCCCCACAATTGTTCCATGGGGTCCGTAGGAAAGTCCTTTCCGGTCTGCGTCTTGATGGCCTGCTTGAACCGATGCACCAATTCCTTAAGTTCTTCCACCGAAAGATCCTTATCCAACTCGATACCGCGGATTTTCTTCACCTCGTCGATAATGGCTTCGAAAGGATCGATGTCCTCTTTGTTCACCGGCTTCATGCCGAGCACGACATCACCGAACATTTGAACGAAACGACGATACGAATCGTAAACAAAGTGCGGATTACCCGTTTTCCGGACCATTCCCTCTGCCACTTCATCGTTAAGTCCCAGATTGAGAATCGTGTCCATCATACCCGGCATGGAAGCGCGCGCACCGGAACGAACGGATACCAGCAAAGGATTCTCCGTACTTCCGAACCGGCTTTTCATTAAACTCTCTACATGGGCCACCGCGACTTTGACTTCAGATTGCAAAAGTTCTACGATTTTATCATGTCCCACCTCATAATATTCGTTACAGACATCCGTCGTGATGGTAAATCCGGGAGGCACAGGCACGCCGATTAGGTTCATCTCCGCAAGATTGGCGCCTTTTCCGCCCAACTGCTCTCTCATTTGTGCATTACCTTCGGCCTGTCCGTTGCCGAAAACATAAACTCTTTTTTTACTCATTTCTCAAATATTGCTTTATGA
>JAJPYK010000058.1 GCA_021205005.1 Paraprevotella sp.
GGATACTTACAGATTATAAGTTGTCAATCTCAAAATTTGAATTATGCCCACCCCTCTTTTTCCTATTACCATTCGTTATGGTCCGTTTTATCTTCCGACGAGCCTCTAAGAGAGATTTATTTTTGCAAGTACTCGTGCATGCTGCTGGCGGCACGTCGTCCGTCGCCCATGGCAAGAATGACCGTGGCGCCGCCTCGTACAATATCTCCTCCTGCAAATATGCAGGGAATCTTGGTCTGCATGCCTTCGTTCACTACAATGGTATTTTTTCGTCCCAATTCCAATCCTTGGATGGAGGTGGGGACGATGGGGTTCGGCGATACGCCTACGGCAACGATCGCCATGTCGATGTCCAGCGTTTCCGTGGCGCCGGGGATCGGTTCCGGGCTGCGCCGTCCGCTGGCATCCGGTTCGCCGAGCTGCATTTTCTGTAAAACGACCTGTTTGACAGCTCCCCGTTCATCGGCAATATATTCCAATGGATTGTGCAGCGTCAGAAATTCTATGCCCTCTTCTTTGGCATGTTTCACTTCCTCCAGACGGGCCGGCATTTCGGCCTCGGAACGGCGGTAGACGATCATGACCCGTTTGGCCCCTAATCGTTTGGCCGTGCGGCACGAGTCCATCGCCGTGTTGCCGCCGCCCACCACCATGACGTTCTGAGCCAGATGAATCGGCGTGTCGGTATCCGGATTAGAGGCGTCCATCAGATTGACACGTGTCAGATATTCGTTGCTCGACATGATATTGATGCTGTTCTCTCCCGGAAGACCCATGAAATTGGGCAGGCCTGCGCCCGAACCTACGAAAATACCTTTGAATCCTTGTTCATCCAGCTCCTTCACACTGAGCGTTTTGCCAACGAGACAGTCTTTTTCGAACTTCACTCCGATTTTTCCCAAATTCCGTATTTCTACGTCTACGATCTTGTTCGGCAGGCGAAATTCCGGAATACCGTATTTCAATACGCCTCCCACTTCATGCAACGCTTCGAACACGGTCACTTCGTAACCGTATTTCGCCATGTCGCCCGCAAACGATAGGCCGGCAGGTCCCGAGCCGATCACGGCTACTTTGATGCCGTTGGACGGAGCGCATTCAGGGAGTGAAGTCATTCCGCTTTCACGTTCAAAGTCGGCGGCAAAGCGTTCCAGATAACCGATGGCCACGGCCGGTTCTTTCATTTTCAGGTGGATGCACTGACTTTCGCATTGTTTTTCCTGAGGGCAGACACGTCCGCAAACGGCCGGCAGGGCAGAGGTGCTTTTCAGCACGCGGGCTGCATCAAGAATTTCGCCTCTTTCTATGTTCTTGACGAAAGAGGGTATATTGATGCCCACGGGACAACCTTGCATGCACGTAGGATTGGCACAGTCCAGGCAACGTCGGGCTTCAGTCATGGCCTGCTCGGCACTAAGCCCTATATTGACCTCTTCCGTACGTGTCGTGGCACGATAGGCCGGATCGAGTTCCGGCATGACGGTGCGCGGTATGGCTGTACGTTCTTTGGGTTTTAAGGCCTTGCGGAGTTCTTGTCTCCAGGGAGCGTTGCGGTCTGTCAGTTCGCTGAGCGGGGCGGAGGTGTCCATCCGGGCTGCGTCGGTTACGGTCATGGTCGGTCGAGACGGTTCCGCGGCTTGTTCGTTTTTTGTCGATTGTGCCTGTGCCAACCGTTGCAACTCCTCGGTTTCTTCTTTTTTGAAGGCCCCCATGCGTTTCAGCATCTCGTCGAAGTCCACTTCATGCCCGTCGAATTCGGGACCGTCCACACAGACAAAGCGCGTTTTTCCGCCTACGGAGATGCGGCAGGCTCCGCACATGCCTGTACCGTCCACCATGATGGTGTTGAGCGACACATCCGTCGGGATGCCATATTTTTTCGTGAGCAGACAGCAAAACTTCATCATGACGGCCGGACCTATGGCGAAACACTTGTCCACTTTCTCGCGTCGGATCACGCTTTCGATGCCTTCGGTTACCAGTCCTTTGCGGCCGTAACTGCCGTCATCCGTCATGATGATCACTTCATCCGAACTTTTGCGTACCTCATCTTCCAATATGATCAGTTCTTTGTTGCGTCCGGCCAACACGGAGATCACCCGGTTGCCCGCCGCTTTCAATGCCTTGATGATGGGAAGCATGAGAGCTACGCCTACGCCGCCTCCGGCACAGACTACCGTACCGAATTTTTCGATGTGCGTGGCTTTGCCCAAGGGGCCTACCACATCCGTGATGTAGTCGCCTTCGTTCAGTCGGCACAGTCTGGTCGACGAGAGGCCTACTTCTTGCACCACCAGCGTGATGGTACCTTTCGCCGGATCGGCATCGGCAATCGTCAGCGGCATGCGTTCGCCTTTCTCGCCTACACGGACAATGACGAAATGTCCGGCCTTACGTGCCCGGGCGATTAAAGGCTCCTCCACTTCAAATTTGAAGACCTTTTCTGAAAAGCGGGTCTTAGATACGATTCTGTTCATGATTTTACTCGTTTGGATCTTAGGGTAGGAGAGAAACGGCTTAATACGGTTTGTCGTCCAGCATGTCAAAACCGCAATAGGGGACAAGGCATTTCGGTATGCGGATGCCTTCCGGAGTCTGGTTGTTCTCCATGAGGGCGGCTACGATGCGCGGCAGGGCCAGAGCCGATCCGTTCAGCGTATGGCACAGTTCGGTTTTCTTGTCTTTCGTCCGGCGGTAGCGGCATTTCAGGCGGTTGGCCTGATACGTGTCGAAGTTGGATACGGAGCTGACTTCCAACCAGCGTTTCTGAGCTTCGGAATAGACTTCGAAGTCGTAGCATATAGAGGAGGTGAAGCTCATATCTCCACCGCACAGGCGCAGGATACGGTAGGGGAGTTCCAGTTTCTGGAGCAGTCCTTCCACGTGGGCCAACATTTCCTGATGAGACTGTTCCGAATGTTCGGGCTTGTCGATGCGCACCAGTTCCACTTTGGAAAATTCGTGCAAGCGGTTGAGCCCGCGCACGTCCTTGCCGTAAGATCCGGCTTCGCGGCGGAAACATTCAGTGTAGGCGCAGTTTTTGATGGGCAGGTCCTTTTCGTCCAGAATGACGTCCCGATAGATATTCGTGACAGGCACCTCGGCTGTGGGGATGAGATAGAAATCATCTACATTGC
>JAJPYK010000034.1:0-7441 GCA_021205005.1 Paraprevotella sp.
CGGGGCTATTTGATTAATTGTTTAACTCGTCCCATTTTAACGGGACACTAATGAAACGGTTTGTCAAATGCCTGACGAAGCAAAGTTTTACGGTTACATGCAATCCACGCCTAACTATGTACATAAAACCATACTGATATTTGATAGTTTTAGTATACCTTATGAATTTGACGGAGAAACATGCGTTAAGTTAGAGAACCCTGTTAAGATTGGTGATATTACTACAAGCAAAGCCTGGTACTCACATAGTAACACTACATTCTCAAAAACAGCAATGGCAGACTATCAGACTTCCGAATTTCAAGTTTCGGACTACGAAATACAAACTATTTCCGCAAATCCAGAAAGTCCGAACATCACGTTTACAGGATTCAGATTGTCTGACGGTGCCAACGTAGTCGGCACAATCGATGAAAACGATAAAATCACAATCGACAATGTTGCGGACAACGGCGAACAGATAATCAACCTTATACCGCTGAACTGACAATAACGACATATAACCATACGGGAACCCCCTTGTTGCGCTTTTGCAATGAGGGGATTTTTTCGTTTATGAACCGATATAAAACCAACCGATTATGGCAATAAGAATAGAATGTTACGAACTGATAACCCCGTCACGAATCGGGGAACTGTATTTTCCGAAGCAGTATGCAGATGAATGGTGCTGGAACGACGGAGCGATATGTACCCCCATGTCGGCTATGAACCGTTGGGACATGGATGCAATCGTGGAAGATTGCATGAAACTGGGATTGAAAAGATACAGGGAATAAAACGGAGAAAAGACTATCGGCGATTTTTATGTGGCCACTCAATTCGGACTTGACGACACCCTGAACATAAAAAGTGATTGGCTTAGGGTGTATCAGGGTGTGGCATGGAATCCCGCTTGCCCTATGGGTATCGGATTTCCGGACAAGTTTCCGTGTTGGAACGGCGGCTTTTATTATGAATCCGCAGAAGAATGGGAAACGGCCGGACTTGCCCTTGCCGCTTTCGACGAAGCGTTGGAAAAGCATTTTTCCGAATGCACAAGCCAAGAAACAGACCTTAATCAGTTCGGCCTGCCATCATTCCCTGACGCAACCCCTTACGATGGTTTCTTTGTTAGGCTGGGGCAAAAATCATGGTGTCATGAACGCCGTTTACCTTATAATATATAGCCGACATTCAGTCTTACCCGAAACATCTGGAAATGGACAAACTCCATAGATGCTCCATAAATCTATATTCCGAAGCCTCTCTACCCTTCACGCCCAAAAAAAAGCTGTTTTTCGTCTCCCGTATCGTACTTTACCCCTCTCCTAATACCCGATGGCAAGATTCCGACTCGAATATGGAGAAGAAAACAGGAGTAGAATTTTCTCACATAATGGGTGAGAGTAAATCCTTTTTAGGTTCATCCGACATTTGGAGTGATAGTAAGCTAAAGAAGAAAACCGCTGAATAGATTGTATATTGGAATGACCACAAACAAATGTACCATTACCCCCCCTTTGTTGGATGGGGTTGATTGCATCGGCATAGACGAGTTTGCCGTTAGAAAGGGACATGTGTACAAAACCATAGTTGTTGACCTGAGGAGCGGACGCATCCTGTATGTGGGCGAAGACAAAGGTTCCGACGCATTGAAAGGTTTTTGGAAGCGGATAAAACGTAAAGGCATTGAAATCAAGTAGGTTGCCACAGATCTCTCGGCTGCCTTTATCTCGTCGGTGTATGAGAATTGTCCAAACGCAGTCCATGTCTTGGACCATTTCCATGTGACTAAGCTCATGAATGAAAAGCCGGATGACATACGCAGGTTAGAAAAGGACGTCAACAAACGTAAGGCATTGAAAGGCACACGCTACCTGCTGTTGAGCAATGGGGCGGACATCTTTGACAAGGCATACCAAACAAGAATTAATAACGCCTTGGACATGAACAAGCCCTTAGGCGTACTATCTGAAAAAACAACTCAGGGAAGCTCGGACTCAGGTTAACAAGAAGGAGGCTGAAAAGGTTATGCTTGATTGGATAAAGCAGGCCCAGGAGAGTAAGGTTCCACAATTAATGAAGATGGCAGCCTCTATTCTGGCATACAGGACAGGCCTTCTTGTATGGTACGACTTTCATATATCGACAGGAACTGTCGAGGGAATAAACAATAAGATAAAGGTAATGAAAAGAACGGAATACGGATTTCGAGATGAACGGTATTTTGAACTGAAGCTATATGTACGACATGATTGTCGTATCACTCGAAATTTCGGATGAACCATAAAAAAAATAGACACCCAAGAGTGGAAGCCTCTCAAATGCCTATTATTCTTTGTCAAGTAGCGGGACCCGGGATTGAACCGGGGACCTCATGATTATGAATCATGCGCTCTAACCAGCTGAGCTATCCCGCCATCCTTTCGTTTGCGGTTGCAAAGGTACGCATTATTTTCATTCCGCCAAAACGAAACAACAACTTTTTTGAAATTCACCTTTCAATATGGGACAAAAAGCCGAAGTCTATACCTTAATGATAAAGGCACGCCCATAAAAACATCTAAAATATAAGGCCGAAAAACAATTTTATCGTAATTTTGTCATTTGATTCGGACGAACAACAATGGGATGAAATTCATTAAGAAAATAGACATATTCGTATTCAAAGCCTATTCCTTGCTCTTTGTCGGCACGTTTTTCATCTGCCTTTTCATCTTTATGATGCAGTTCATGTGGCGTTTCGTGGACGATTTGATCGGCAAGGGACTTACAATGGATGTACTCGCCCATTTCTTCTATTATGCCGGTCTGACGCTGATCCCCATGTCTCTTCCGCTGGCCATCCTGCTGGCCTCATTGATCACGTTTGGAAATTTGGGCGAACGCTTCGAACTCCTGTCCATGAAGGCTGCGGGCATTCCCCTGATCCGTGTTTTACGCCCTGTCATGCTGTTTAACCTGTTGCTCTGTGCCGGTTCTTTTTATTTCCAAAATATCACGAGCCCTAAAGCACAAAAGAATTTGGTCACGTTAGTTTATTCCATGAAACAAAAGTCTCCGGAACTGGAAATTCCGGAAGGTATTTTTTATAGTGAAATCCCCGGTTACAATATCTTCGTGGAGAAAAAAGGGAAAGATAACGGCCGGCTCTACGGAGTGATGATCTACAGTACGACGGATGGCTACGAGGATGCGCAAATCGTATTGGCAGACTCCGCCGACCTGAAAACCACGGAAGACGAGAAGCACCTTATGCTGACCATGTATGCCGGGGAACGGTTCCGCAACATGCAGGCCCAGGGCAGCATGATGTCCAGAGCCAACGTTCCTTATATGCGTGAGACCTTTATAAAGGAAACGGACATCATCACGTTCGACAATGACTTCAACCTGATGGACGCCAACATGTTCAGCGGTAATGCGCAGACCAAGAACATGCGCGAGATACGGGCCGGAATAGATTCATTGGCACATACGAGCGACAGCACAGGACACGCTCTCTTCGCATATATGAGCACCTCGGCATACCGTGACAAGGTCAACATCAGTTCGCAAGATTCTGTTCAGGTCGCCCGTCAGAAAGTGAATTTCGATACGTTGTTTAATGCACTCTCTGCCAGCCAGCGACAGGAAATCATGAGAAATGCCATGCAGAAATGCACGGTGGCCAGCAACGAGTACGAGTTTCGCAGTCTCATCTCTAAAGACATAGACCACTCTATGTATACCCATTGGGTGGAGTGGCACAAAAAGTTCACCCTCTCGTTGGCCTGCCTGTTCTTCTTCTTTATCGGCGCGCCTTTGGGTGCCATTATCCGCAAGGGAGGATTAGGCGTACCCGTCGTGACTTCCGTAGCCATCTTTATATTCTATTATATTATTAATGTATCGGGAGAAAAAATGGCCAAAACGGGAGAATGGGCTCCCTGGTTCGGCGAATGGCTCAGTTCCATGGTGCTCTGCCCCATCGGCATTTTCCTGACCTACAAGGCCAATAAAGACTCTGCCGTATTCAACATAGAAGCTTATATCAACATCATTCGCAGCATCTTGGGGCTCCGCATTTCGCGCCACATCTCACGTAAGGAGGTCATCATCCACGACCCCGATTATCCCACAGTCAAGGAGGCTCTCATACGCCTGTCCCACGACTGGCAAGAATATGCGCAGCAGGCCCGTTTGCGTTTGCCCCCGAACTATATCAACATCTTCTTCCGGAATATCGACGACCAGACGGTCATCAGCCTCAGCAACAGAATGGAGTCTCTCATAGAAATCCTATCTAACAGCAAAGACGCCGTCTTGTTGGACGCACTGAACAGCATGCCGATCGTCTCGGTACATGCGCATACAAGGCCTTTCCATAATTATAGATGGAAAATGGTCCTGGGTATCGTATTTCCCATAGGTACATTCTTCTATTTCAGAATCTGGATGTACCGACTGCGCCTCTACAAAGATATTCAGCAAATCCAGAAGTACAGTGCATTCATTGCAGAAAGAATAGATAAGAAACTCATCACAGAACAATTATAAAAAACAGGTTATGGACACATTAAAACTAAAAGCGATAGAAGAGGCCGTGGCCGACTTTAAGGAAGGCAAGTTCGTCATAGTAGTGGACGACGAAGATCGTGAAAATGAAGGAGACTTCATCACTGCAGCCGAAATGATCACACCCGAGAAAGTAAATTTCATGCTTCGGGAAGGACGGGGTGTATTATGTGCCCCGATCACCATCTCACGCAGCGAAGAATTGGACATTCCGCACCAGGTAGAACACAATACTTCTATGCTGGGTACCCCATTTACGGTAACCGTGGACAAGCTCGAAGGTTGCACAACGGGAGTGTCCGCCCATGACCGCGCGGCTACCATCCGTGCACTGGCCGACCCGAAAGCACGCCCGGAGCATTTCGGCCGGCCGGGACATATCAATCCTTTATATGCCCAAGACAAAGGCGTATTGCGCCGTGCCGGACATACCGAGGCTGCGGTAGACTTAGCCCGACAGGCAGGCCTCCAGCCGGCTGCCGCCTTGATAGAGATACTCAACCCGGACGGCACCATGGCCCGCATGCCCGAATTACAGAAAATCTCCGAACGGCTCGGCATCAGAATCATCGCTATCCGCGACCTGATCGCCTATCGTCTGAGCAAAGAGTCCATGGTGGAACGGGGCCCGGAAGTGGACATGCCTACCGACTATGGCCATTTCCGCGACATCACGTTCCGTCAAATCAGCAACGGTTTGGAACATGTAGCTCTGATCAAGGGACATTGGGATCCGGAGGAACCGATTCTCGTCCGTGTGCATTCTTCATGTGCCACCGGAGACATCTTCGGCAGTCAGCGTTGCGACTGCGGGGCACAGCTCCACAAATCCATGCGTATGATCGAAGAAGCCGGCAAGGGGGTCATCTTATACATGAATCAAGAAGGACGCGGCATCGGACTATTCAACAAGATGAAAGCCTACAAACTGCAAGAAGAAGGGTTGGACACGGTAGACGCCAATGTACATCTCGGGTTCCTGCCCGATGAACGCGAATACGGAGTCGGAGCACAGATCTTGCACGAACTCGGCGTACATAAGATGCGTTTACTGACCAATAATCCCGTTAAACGGGTCGGACTGGAAGCCTATGGCCTCGAAATCGTAGAAAATGTCCCTATCGAAGTACCCGTCACACCCTACGATGAAAAATATATGAGAACCAAAAAAGAAAGGATGGGCCACACACTTCACTTCAACAAATAAACAGAGGCCCACTTTTCCACCCAACGGAAATCCGTCAGACGAAAAACGTCGTGAACGGATTTCCGGATTTTATGTCTTAATTACACACTAAAAAAACAAATCATGGAAACTCGTAACGTTTACGCCTACCACCCGGAAGAACGGACGCAGGTATCAGTATTCTCCAAACTCATGCGAAGCGTATACCGCTGGATGACACTCGCTCTGGTCATCACGGGTCTGACCGCCGCTTATGTCGCCAACAATCCTACTATAATGGAGCTTATCTGGGGACATCAGGGAGTATATCTCGGACTGATCGTGGCCGAGCTCGTCGTTGTCTTTGTCCTGATCGGACGGGAGAACAAACTGTCATTCACCAACGCCACCCTGCTTTTCATTCTTTATTCTCTCCTCACGGGAGCTACGCTTTCCGTTATCTTTCTGGTCTATGAACTGGGCTCCATTGCCACCACGTTCTTCATCACCGCGGGCACATTCGGTGCCATGTCCGTCGTAGGTTATTTCACGAAAAAGGACTTGAGCAAGATGGGCACTTATCTCATCATGGCGCTCATCGGCATGATTATCGCCACCGTTGTCAACTGGTTCGTCGCCAGCAGTACACTGGATTGGATCATCACGTATGTTTTAGTACTGGTTTTCGTAGGACTTACGGCATACGATACGCAGAAAATCAAACTATTGTTGCAACAGGAAGGCCTTGAGGTGAACGAAAATACCCAAAAAATGGCCTTGATGGGCAGTCTTACCTTGTATCTCGATTTCATCAACTTATTCCTTCAGCTATTGAAAATCTTCGGTCGGAAAAGATAAGGAAGAGGCACAAAATGACACAAGTCATCAAAAAGACAGTTTTTGGACTGAAAATGAGTGAAAAGTGCACTTATCTCAGAAAAAAGGATTATCTTTGCCAACATAAAACTTAATATCAATAAACAAAGGAATAAGATAGATATGAATCAACTGTCAGACCGCTTGAACAGACTTTCCCCTTCGGCCACGCTGGCGATGTCGCAAAAGAGCAGCGAGCTGAAAGCACCAGGAGTGGACGTGATTAACTTAAGCGTCGGAGAACCGGATTTTAATACCCCCGACCATATCAAGGCAGCGGCCATTCGCGCCGTGGAAGAGAATTACTCGCGCTACTCTCCCGTACCCGGCTATCCGGCTTTTCGCGAAGCGTTATCCGCCAAGCTTAAGAACGAACACTTATTGTTCGCTTCTCCGTCCCAGATTCTTTGCTCCAACGGGGCCAAGCAGTCGGTTTGCAATGCCATCATGGCATTGGTCAACGCGGGAGACGAAGTGATCATCCCGGCTCCTTATTGGGTAAGTTACCCCCAAATGGTGAAACTGGCCGAAGGCGAGTCCATCATTGTGGAAGCCGGCATCGACCAGGATTTCAAGATCACGCCCGAGCAATTGGAGGCAGCCATCACACCGCAGACACGCGCTTTGATCCTGTGCTCTCCGAGCAACCCTACCGGCTCTGTATACTCCCGTTCGGAATTAGCCGGATTGGCGCAAGTCATCGCCCGACATGAAAGGGTCATCGTCATTGCGGATGAGATCTACGAGCACATTAATTATATAGGCAAACATGAGAGCATTGCCCAATTCGCCGAAATTAAGGATCGTGTAGTCATCGTCAACGGCGTATCCAAAGCCAACGCCATGACGGGATGGACAATA
>JAJPYK010000034.1:7451-17224 GCA_021205005.1 Paraprevotella sp.
TCTCAGCAATGCGTAGAGGATATGCGCCAAGCTTTCGAACGACGTAAAAACCTGATTGTAAAGCTGGCCAAGGAAATCCCGGGATTGGAAGTGAATAATCCGGAAGGTGCCTTCTACCTATTCCCCAAATGCAGTGCTTATTTCGGAAAGAGCGACGGCGAACGTTCCATTCATAATTCCACTGACTTCGCCATGTATCTGCTCGAAAAGGGACATGTAGCCACAGTGGGAGGCGATGCCTTCGGTTCTCCGGAATGCTTCCGCATGAGCTATGCCACGAGCAACGAGAATATTGCGGAAGCCATGAAACGAATTAAAGAAACGCTTGCACGACTAAAGTAAGTTAAGTACGCCCATCTAATCTAATGCAAAGTATCTCGTCGGGAAAAACACGATTGAGGTACTTTATTTTTTATTAAATCCCTACGTGCGAGTCACGTTAGGTTCATTTTTTAACAGACAACATACGAATGAGAAGAAGTTTTATATGGATTAACCTATGGGCTCTCGCCACCGCCCTGACGACGGAAACTGTCAGCGCATCGGACGCTATGGGCATCTTTCCCTTTCGATCGAAACATAAGAAGAAGACGGAAGTCCCAGATACATTGACGTCTGACTATAAGCGTTTCACAGGACGGGACTCGGTGAACATGAAAGGAGTAGCCAATATTATCGAAAAAAACGGCAGCTTTTATTTAGAGTTTTCCATTCGATTGACCGGACGGGAGTTCTTGGTCACCAACCGTTTGCAGAAAGTACCGCTTGAATTGAACGAATCCGGAGTGAACAAAGGCATCAATTATGAAAGCCAGGTCATCAGTTTTGAATGGCACAAAGAGCAGAAAACATTATGTCTCCGCCAACAACGTCTCACACCGGAGGTCGACAGTACGGAAGCTGTGGCCGCATCCGTAGCCGACAACTATATCAACCCGATCATCGCCAGCTTGAAAGTAGAAGCAGTGGCGCCAGACTCCAGTACCGTACTGGTCAAGATCGACGATCTCTTTAACGGCAAAC
Source organism: Paraprevotella sp. (assembly GCA_021205005.1). GTDB lineage: Bacteria > Bacteroidota > Bacteroidia > Bacteroidales > Bacteroidaceae > Paraprevotella. The sequence continues at coordinate 8,475 of JAJPYK010000034.1, forward strand.
AGACCGGCGTGAATGACGTATTTAACAACATCAACCTCGGTACATCGGTCAGTTCCGACCTCTCCCGCATTCTCAGTATCAAGGCATTTGAAAACGATATCGTAGCTACATCCGAACTCACCACCATCGTACATGAAGGCATGAGTAAAGTGAATGTGACCGTTGTGGTCAGTTCTTCCCTCTGTCTGTTGCCCGAAAAACCGATGAAAGGGCGCTTGGAAAACAAGCGGGTGGGCTATTTCACCACCAGTCGTCTCAATTACAACGACCATCAACAGGAAATGGAGCCCCGACATTATATCACACGCTGGAGACTGGAACCGTCTGACGAGGCCGCCTATATGCGCGGCGAATTGACTACACCCAAAAAGCCAATCATATTTTATATAGATCCGGCTACGCCCAAACAGTTGCGTCCCTACATCCGTCAGGGAATGCTCGATTGGAATACTGCGTTCGAGAAAGCCGGCTTTAAGGACGCCATACGCGTGGAAGAGTTCACAGACAGTATGGCTGCAGAAGGGGACGACCTGAAATATTCCGTATTCACTTATGCGGCCTCCACGAAATCGAACGCAATGGGGCCCTCGGTCACAGATCCGCGTACCGGCGAAATTCTGGAAGCCGACATCATATGGTGGCACAATGTCGTATCGCTTTTACGTGAATGGCTTGTGGTACAGACCGGAGCAGTCGAACCGGCCGTGAGGAATCTGGAAATACCCGACAGTCTGATGGGGGATGCCGCTCGCTTTGTAGCTTGTCACGAAGTGGGGCATTCATTGGGTCTCAAACACAATATGATCGCATCGTCGGCTTACCCCACCGACTCCTTGCGTTCGGCTGCTTTTATGACCCGTGTCAACGGAACGGCACCTTCCATCATGGACTATGCCCGTTTCAACTATGTGGCCCAGCCTGGGGACGGAGTCCCTTTTACCTCTCCCCATATCGGTCCTTACGATCTCTTCGCCATTGAATGGGGTTATCGCTGGTATCCCGATGATTCCACGGAAAAGACACAACTCCGTGCTTTACTGGACAGCCATAAAGACAAGATCTATAAATACGGTGAGGAACAACCCGTCCGCGAAGCGGTAGATCCTCGTTCACTCAGTGAAGACTTAGGTGACGATGCCATGAAATCGGCAGCCTACGGCATAGAGAACTTAAAGCGTATTGTACCTGAAATTATTCGATGGACCACTACGGGCGAAGAAGGACAAAGTTATAAAGAAGCAGCCCAGCTTTATTCGGAGGTCATCTTCCAATGGGGACTGTATCCTTATCATGTTATGGCCAACGTAGGAGGCATCTATTTGGAAAATACAGAAGTGGGCGACGGACAAAAGACCTATACGTTTGTGGATAAGGAGAAACAGCGAGAAGCCGTGCAGTTCCTGATTGACCAATACCTCACATATCCGGCATGGTTGTTCGATACTTCATTATCCGACTATACTTATCTGCTCAAAGATACTCCGCTCGGCACACTCGAACAGACGCCCAACGCAATGTACAAGAACACGCTGAACTACCTGCTGTGGGATTTGATGGATAACAAACGCATGGTACGCATGTTCGAAAATGAATTCCGCAACGGCTCCAACGCTTTCACAGCCATAGAGATGATGGATATGCTCCACAAGCATATCTTTGCATCCACGATCAGCGGACAGAAAACAGATGTCATGACCCGCAATCTGCAAAAATCGTTCGTCGATGCGCTCATTACAGCCGCAGCCGAAGAAGAAGGCGTGAAAATCAATAAAAAGCTCTACGCAGACAATCCGCTTACAGATCGTGCCGCACTGCCTTGCTCCGACGCGAGCAACGTTTCGGTACAAGAGGCCGACAACCGTAATGCTCGTACCATCGACATGTACAGTACGCAAATCAATCGCGTCAGCGACGCCATCAGTGTGAAACGGGGAGAATTAAAACTTATCCTGACGCTGCTGAAAAGCAAGTCGAATACTTCCGACCCTGCCACACGTTACCACTACGAAGACATTGTGCTGCGCATACAGACAGCACTCGGATTGAATAAATAAAAACCAAGTATGACCGAAAATGGAAAAAATGAGAAGAATTGAATGTGTTCTCTTATGGCTGTTCATCGGCTTGTCGGCCATTACAGCCCAAACCCGCACCGTCTCGGGTACGATCCTCGACAAGACGGACAAACAACCGCTCATCGGCGCCACCGTGGCTGTCATGACTGCACAAGGCACCGTATCCGTCGGCACGACAACCGATCTGGACGGTAAGTTCCATATCGCCGTTCCGACAGGAGTGGAACAACTTGAATGCCGCTTCGTCGGCTATACCCCTCTGACGTTGCATCTCAAAACCGATCAGAGCGATTATACCGTATACATGACCGATCAATCCAAAGAATTGAACGAGCTCGTCGTTACCGGTTACCAAGCCATAGACCGTCGCAAGCAGACCTCGGCCGTCACCACCGTGAAAATCTCCGACGAGAAAATCGGTGCGGTTAAGAGCATCGACCAGGCTTTGGCAGGACAAGTTGCCGGTTTGTCCAGCGTCACCTCCACGGGTGCACCGGGCGCGCCGGTCAAATTGCGTATTCGAGGCACGTCCTCCATCAACGGTACGCAAGACCCTCTATGGGTGCTCGACGGTATTCCCTTGGAAGGGACGGACATCCCCACCATGGAAGATCTGCAAGACATCGACAATATTTACCAGACTTCCATTGCCGGAATCAATCCCTCGGACATTGAGAGCATAACCGTACTGAAAGATGCGGCAGCCACGGCCATTTACGGAGCCCGCGCCGCCAACGGTGTCATCGTGATCACTACGCGCAACGGAAAAGCAGGAAAGCCTCAAATCAACTTCTCCACCAAACTGACATACAGTCCGAAGACCGACATTGACCGGCTGCATCTGCTGAACTCCAATCAAAAGGTAGATCTTGAACTGGAGCTATTGCAATCGGACTACACCTTCCGCGATACCAAAGGCTAGGTGGCCCAAATCATCTCCGGTTACGGACGGACCGACGCCTACAAGGCTGGAGGATGGAACGCATTATCGTCCGATGCACAAAACGACATCAATCATCTGCGGACCATCAATACCGATTGGAACGACATCCTGTTCCGGAACGTATTCAATCAGGAATATAACGTGAGCTTATCAGGCGGTAACGACAAAGCCACCTACTATACAGCCGTAGGCTACTACGTGGAACAAGGTAACGTGGAAAGCGTCAAGAACGATCGTCTGAACATGACGTTGAAGACCGATTACCGCATCAACAGCAAGTTGAAAGTGGGCGCCTCTCTCTTCACAAACCGCCGCAAGCAACAGTCTTACCTGACGTATGGAAACGGATTTACCAATCCCGTTTACTATTCCCGCCTGGCCAATCCTTATCTGACACCGTTCGATGCCGAAGGCAATTATGTGTACGACACGAACATACAGCACAGCGGGAATGACAATCAGGCCGACTTCAACATCTTCGAGGAACGGAGGAACACGTCCAACATCAACACCACCACCTCGATCATGTCCATCTTCGACGCGGAATTTAAATGGAACGAACATTTCAAGGTCACCTCACAGTTTGGCCTGCAATGGGATGAAGGGAACCTGGAACAGTACGCGGGCAACGACAGTTATGCCATGCGTATTCAAAAGGCCGAAACGCAGTACAGTTATAGCGACGGAAAGCGTAGCTTCCTACCCGACGGCGGAAGCAATAAGATCACCGATACCCATAGCACCCAATGGACATGGAAAGCTATGGCTGAATATGACAACAGCTTCAAGAACATCCACGAACTGGAGCTGATGGCCGGTACGGAAATACGCCACAACGAAGACAAATCGCTCTACTCGGCCGTGTACGGTTACGACCGCAAGTCGCTGACCTCTACTCCTGTCATCTTCCCCTCGGACGATTTGGGCCGCACATACCCTCTCCATACGGAATCTTACACTGAAAACGCCTACGTTTCTTGGTTTGCAACCGGTTCATATACCTTGCACCACCGTTATACATTAGGCGGAAGCATACGCTTCGACGGATCGGATATTTTCGGCGTAGCCAAGAAATACCGCTATCTCCCGCTCTACTCCGTCAGCGGTCTGTGGCGGGTCAGCGACGAGCCTTTCATGAAGAATGTGACTGCCATCGACAACTTGGGCATACGCGCATCCTACGGTCTGCAAGGCAATATCGACAAGAATACCTATCCGTTCTTAGTAGGAACCTATAAAAAGATCACTATTCTCCCGGGCTATTCCGAAGAAGCCATCTATCCGTCCGGCGCTCCCAACCCGGACTTGCGTTGGGAAAAGACACAATCCGTCAATGTAGGTGCCGACATCTCGTTGTGGGACAATGCCATCACCTTGAACGTAGATTATTACTACCGCAAAGGTACTGATCTGATCGGAACGCGCATGTTGCCGCTCGAAACCGGATATGCATCTACTACCATCAATTGGGCCAGCATGACCAACAAGGGTACCGAAGTGGCGCTGACCACGCGAAACGTCCATACCAAAAACTTCACCTGGTTCACCAACCTGAACTTCGGTTACAACGCGAATAAGGTGCTGAGAGAAACCGTAGAAGAGAACGCTACTTATCCCAGCCGTGAAGGCTATCCCGTCGGAGCGCTCTTCGCGTATAAGACCGCAGGATTGGATGCCGACGGTTATCCTCTTTTCCTCACGAAAGACGGTGAGAAGCTCAGTGCCACAGACTACCTGAAGCTGAACTCGGCCGGAGCCAGCACACTGAGTGCAGAAGAACAGCGCGCTCAGTATGTCTATATCGGGTCCACCGATCCGAAAGTGTCCGGCGGTTTTACCAATACGTTCAAATACAAGCAACTGACTCTCTCAGTCAACTGCATCTATAATTTCGGGATGTATGTACGCACCACGCCGAGCTATTCTCCCGCCAACTACGACCGCGGCATGAATACCAATGAAGATATCCTGGACCGCTGGACACCGGAGCACACAAATACGATAATGCCCAAACTGATGAACAGCAGCGAACGTCCGGGCGAATATATCCGCTATTCGGAATTCGGTCTGTTAAATTACCTGGACATCTGGGTAAAGAAGCAAAACTATTTCCGCTTCGAGAGTATCCGTTTAGGGTATGACCTGCCGGAAAAATGGATGAAACGTCTGGGCGTCAAGAGTGCGTCGGTGTCGCTCGAAGGCCGCAACCTTTGGGTGATTGCCAGCAACTACCACAATTTCCTTGATCCCGAAACGATGGGCAACCCCTATGCCACTCCCATCCCCAAGAGTTTTATCTTCGGACTTAACGTAAACTTCTAAACCAGAATTAAGGAGGACAAAGATAAAAAAAACGATCTTATATATGACATTCGCCCTTGCAGCCCTGATGTCGTTCACGGCCTGCAACGACTTTTTGGACATACAGCCCGTAGGAAAAGTAATCCCGCAGACAGGGACGGAATACCGTTCGCTGCTCACTTATGCTTATTCTATCGTACCGACAGACCGCGGTCTGACCACGTTCCGTAGCGACGAACTGATCTTAGACAAAGCCACGGCCACCAGTACCGACTTGGACAGCTATCTGGACATCTGGAGATGGCAGGATGACAATCCGGACGAAAGTACGACCTCTTTCAATTGGAGAAGTTTCTACGAGGTTTCTTACGTGGCCAACACCATTTTGGAAACTTATACCACCATGACCGACGCCACGGAAGCCGAACGCTCTCAAATGGCCGGCGAAGCCTATATGCTGCGTGCCTATATGCATTTCGTTCTGGTCAATCTCAATGCAGAACCTTATACCCATTGCGATCCGGACACGACCAAAGCGCTCCCCTTAAAGCTGAACAGCGATGTGAACGCCGTATTATCGCGCAATACCGTGGCCGAAGTATATGCTTCCATCCTCTCCGATATCGACCAGGCTGAAAAACTGTTGAACGTAGACAAGTGGGACGCCGGCGAGAATTACCGTTTCAACACCATATCAGCCGAAGCTCTCCGCGCGCGGGTCTATCTCTACATGGGCGATTGGGCGAAAGCCTATGCCTCGGCCGTCTAGGTGGTGGAACAACACGGCGACTTGGAAGACATGACCAAGTCCACCACGTTGCCTAACGACTATCGGTCGGTGGAATCCATCGTGGCGATGGAAAACGTATCCCCCAATACTTTCGGTGCGGCAGGACGCATAGCCAACGGTTTGCTCTCTCTTTACCGTGCGGGCGACCAGCGTAAGAGTAAATTCTACAAACAGGCCACAGCCAGCGTATCCACGTTGGTCAAAGGAGGAAGCACGCAATACCGTTGTACGTTCCGCAGCGCGGAATTCTACCTGACGGCTGCCGAAGCCGCAGTGGAACTGGGCGACATGGAGAATGCGCGACACTATCTGACGGCCCTGATGAAGAAGCGTTACAACAGTGCCATCTATTCCACTTATGAGGCGCAGATTCTCGCCATGGACCAGGACGCACGGCGTCAGGAAATCTATAACGAACGCTTCCGCGAGCTGGCGTTTGAGGGACATCGTTGGTTCGACTTGCGCCGTACCACACGACCGGAACTGACCAAGACTTACGAAGGCACGTCCTACGTTCTGCAAAAGGATGATTCGCGCTACACGTTGCGCATCCCCACAGCAGCCATCCAGGCCAATCCGAACCTGGCCAGTGAATAAAAGAAGCATAGAGCATTTTATGCGTTATATCAATAACAGTTAAAAACATTTGATCATGAAAAGAATTTTACTTATCGCCTCGTGTTGCCTGCTTCTCAGCAGCATGCACGCTCAAACGACAGAAAAAATGGTCGACCAGTCTGACCGGAGTGGACAAAATCGAAGACTTGTATCTGACAGCTCCCACAGCCATATCTGCCGACGGCAGCGTCTACGCTACCGGTACTTTCACACAGGATCTTGTCATCGGCAGCACATTCCTGTCTCCTATCGCGACCAGCGCCTATCTGGCAAAGTATGACGCTGACGGAAATTCACTTTGGGCAATCTCCCTCCAGGGTGCCGCCACCATCACGAGCATCACGACCGATGAAAGCAACAATGTGTATGTGGCCGGTGTATTTGCCGATGAGGTTGTCGTAGGTAGCACAGACGGACAGACCCAAACCATCACGGGCAAACCGGATGAAGTAAACCAAGTGTCCAGCTTCATTGCCGCATACAGCGCGGAAGGTGCGTTGAAAGCTACAAACGTCATTTGGTCAGAAGCCAATGCTGAAATAGCTTCCAGCGGACTTTACTTCCCCCAAGAAGGATTTCCATATATGACAATCAACCACATAGAAGCAAACAACGGAAAGTTGTACGCTTCAGCCACGTATACAGGCGACGTAACCATCGACGATATGCAATGGAAAGGCAGATACATAAATATATTAGATGTCATGTACGATGACCTCATCAGTGCCGGTATATTCTCATTGGACGTATCTGCATTAGACAATGCAGAATCCGTAGCACAAGTCGGTGTTTAAACCCAATTGGGAGGTGATCAAATGGGAGTAGAAAGTATCAACTTCACGACAGAGGGCAATTCCGTATATTTGTGTTTTGCGGACCAAGGCACACTTACATTCACTTATCCGAATGGAAGCGAAGACATTACTTTGGCATTCGATAACACAAATGGAATGGTGGAACATGCTTTCATTACGGCTGCGATCCAAGAAGGCAAGGCCACAACAAAGATATTCCATGCTGACCCCCATGATAATGGAGCATCTTATAACAACATCGGCAAAATGCAAATAGAAGGCAACACCCTCTACATTGGCGGAACGTTCCACCAGATGATGCCTTTCGACAACAAACTCACCCATGTAGGCGGATGTGACCTGTTTGCTACGGCATTGGACAAGAACTCATTAGAAGTACAATGGACAGCCCAGAGCGGCTTTGACGAAGGTAACGGAGACTCCCAACATTTCTACGAAAACTTCACAAGCATGGCAGTAAACAACGGGGAAGTTTCTTTATATGGCTATGTCCTTCAAGACAAGAATGAGAAGACCATTACCAAATCATTGGCTTACACTTGCTCAAACGGTACAGCCACAAGCAATGAGGCCCCCCTGTTGGTAACCGGAGCAGCCATAAACGGCACAACCAAGGCACTTCTCTCTGCCAATATCACAGACTTCTCCACAACCCTTGCCGCGTACACCGTTAGCGGAGGCGACGGTATCAACGGTGTGAAAACTTTGTCTGCCCAACGTGTAGGTAATACGTTCTACTTCGCTGAACCGAATAACATCGCCGTATACGACCTGCAAAGCCGCATGTTGAAACAGGCGAATCATGCCACTTCTGTCAGCATCGACGAGCTGACTCCCGGCATATACATTCTGGCCAACGGAAAGAATATTTTAAAGGTGAACAAAACGAATCTCTAAATGTAGAGGCCTGTTTTATATCACTCATAAGTCTCTCTCACCCGCCCTTGATGAATTCGCATGAAGGGCGGGTCTCTTTTTTTCAGATGATGCACATGACGGAATGTCCCCGATGAAAGAGTCATGCGGCAGGGAATATACCGGTGAAATAATTCATAAACTGACGTTAAATGTAAGATATACTTAGCTATATCTTATTTCAGTTTTATAACTTTGTACCAGATTAGATCATGATCTTTTTAGGATTACTCACATTTTTAAGAAATATTTCATGAAAAAGAAATTAATGTTGTTATTGACCTGCCTATGGA
>JAJPYK010000271.1 GCA_021205005.1 Paraprevotella sp.
CCGTTACAAATGCCTATGAGAAAAACATTATATACCTTACTGCTTCCCCTCTTGGCCTGCTCTTGCGCCCAAAAGGAGGATCACGCAGAAGAACAAGCCGAAGGCCTGCTTTATTCCGCACGTACCCTGATGACCGCAAAAAAATATGCCGCGGCCAAAGACAGCGTCCTGACGCTTCGCAAACGTGTCCCCACTGCACTCGAAGCACGCGCTGCCGGCATCATCGTCATGGACAGCATCGAACTGCTCGAAGCACAGGACTCGCTGACGCTCATGGACAGTACGCTGAAAACGGAACGGGACGTACTCGCCCGCCTGAAAGCCGAAAAACGCAGGGGACATAACGCGGAATATCTCAAACAATATACCAAGGTTTTTCACATGCAACAGCATTTTGAAGAAACGGAAGCCAAAGTAAAATTCTATTTGCGCAAAATAGAAGTGGACCGCAACGAAAACAATGCACAATAAAAAACGGACGTCCCTCCTTTAGCCCGTAAGGCCGAAGGAGGGACACGTCCTATCATAAACAATTGTGTTTGTGTGTCACCAGAACTTATTGGCAGCCTGGTTGTATTCCAATCCCGCCTCTGCCAGCTTGTGTTCCAAGTCTCCGCGATCCACATCCATATCATCACATAAAGCGTCGAGCGTAGGATAGAAATCGCGCAACTTCATGTTGATGAAACTCATCAGCATCATCGGATCTTTAGGCATATCATCTTTCATTTTATTTCTCTTTTCACCTTTATCATAAATGCCGCTTACCGCGGCTGTCATCCTTCCGGACTGTCCTGCCGGAACCGGTCACTCAGGTATAATCCGCTTTATAGCATGGCCAGTCCGTATAAAATAATCTTTTTACCTTATAAAAACTACTACCTAAAGTTTTTTCACCTTTATCGACTAATTCCTTTCAAGGAAATCTTGTTCTCTAACACGGTGCAAAATTACAAACCGCACACAGTTCATGCAAGACTGCCCATATATTTTAAAATGAAGATCCGCAAATTCTTGATTTAGGTCAAGAACTTGCGGATCTCGCAGATATTTCGTCACCCGACTATAACAAAAACCTCACGATATCATTATGGCAGGCCAGCACCATCAAGCCCATGATCAGGACCATACCCACCATCTGGGCACGTTCGAGAAACTTGTCACTGGGCGGACGGCGGAGTATCATTTCGGCCACGAGGAAGAGCACATGGCCGCCGTCCAATGCCGGTATGGGCAGAATATTCATGAAGGCCAGCATCAGGCTCAGGAAAGCAGTCGTTTCCCAAAACGCCAGCCAGTTCCACGTAGAAGGAAAAATGTTGCCGATCGTGATAAAGCTTCCCACACTCTTGGCGCCATCGGCCGTAAACAGGTATTTCAGGTCGCTCACATACCCCGAAAGGACGTCCACACCATGCGAGACGCCGGCCGGAATACTGGCCAAAAAGCCGTAATCCATCTGCACCGGTTTATAGCAGTCGGCCAACGATTGGCGCACCACGCCCATCTTATAATCCGGCGTCAGCTCCAAAGACAACGTATCGGTCTGCCCGGCACCGCCCTTTTGGCATACAAGGGTCAACCGACGCAACTTCACACTGTCCTCATGAGAGCACCCGGCGGCCAGCTTATCCATGCGTTTCTGCATGATGATATCAAAATCGGTCCACGTGCTCATCGGCTTCCCGTCCATCGCCACGATGCGGTCGCCCTTGCTCATTCCGGCCTTCTCTGCCGGAGTACCGGCCATGACGGAATCCACCACCGAGGGTACCACGGGCACCATGAAGGGAGGATTGGACTTCAACATCTCCAGCATATTCATGTCCTTAGGCATGGTCAGCGTCATTTCCGTACCGCCTCGGCGCAACGTCACCTCATGTGCCTTTGAAATGTCACGATAAATCGACCCGTTCCACTTCTTGAGCTCTTTTCCGTCTACGGCATACAGAATATCGCCGTCGCGGAAACCGATCTTCTCCGCCTGCTCGTTGAACTGGAAACCTAATTTCATGTCCTTCATCGGAATGTACTGTTCGCCCCACACAAAAAGCACCATGACATAAATGAATAAGGCCAACAGGAAATTGACCACCACTCCTCCGATCATGATGAACAGGCGTTGCCAGGCCGGTTTCGCTCTGAATTCCCAGCTTTGCACCGGTCTCTTCATCTGCTCCGTATCCAGACTTTCATTGATCATTCCGGCGATTTTCACGTAACCTCCGAACGGAAGCCACCCGATGCCGTACTCGGTCTCATTGTTCTTACATTTGGGAAACAAACGGGTAAACCACTTGTCCTTCGTGCTGAACAGGTGGAAATAGGGATCGAAAAATAGGAAAAATTTCTCCACCTTCACATGGAAGAGCTTGGAGAAAAAGAAATGTCCCCCCTCGTGCAATACGACCAGTATCGAAAGCGAAAGCACCAGTTGGAGGGCTTTAATGATGATAGCATCCATTTGATATTTTGTTTGTAGTTATTCTTTTAACCTCTCCCGACATATTCGGCCGTAATCCTCCTGACTTCTGCATCGGTCTGCACATAGTCTTCATAGTCGGGCTCTTGAACAAATGTAGCGGTCTGCATGGCATGAGCTATCGCATCGCTCATCTGCAAAAAGCCGATGCGGTCTTCTAAAAAGGCGCGATTGACCACTTCATTGGCCGCATTTACAATACACGGCAGGTTGCCTCCGGCGCGCAAAGCTTCATAAGCCAAAGCCAGATTACGGAACCGTTGCGTATCGGTCTTCTCGAAAGTCAGCGCGGCAGCTTTAAACAAATCCAGTCGCTCAAACGAACTATGCAGACGCAAAGGGTAAGAAAAAGCATATTGGATGGGCACCCGCATGTCGGGCACGCCTAACTGGGCTTTCACCGCCCCGTCGGCAAACTGCACCGCACTGTGCACGATGGACTGAGGATGCACCACCACCTGAATTTGTTCCGGCATGACACCGAAAAGCCATTTGGCTTCTATCACCTCAAACCCCTTGTTCATCATCGAAGCCGAGTCGATAGTGATTTTGGCTCCCATAGACCAATTCGGATGTTTCAGCGCCTGCTCTTTCGTCACCGTGGCCAGTTGCTCCATAGAATAGGTACGGAACGGACCGCCGGAAGCGGTCAGGATAATCTTTTCGATCGGACTGATTTCCCCTGCCAAACACTGAAAAATAGCGGAATGTTCGGAATCCACCGGAATGATGTCCGCATGATAATCTTTTGCCAGACGGTTGATCAGTTCACCGGCCACCACTAAAGTTTCCTTATTGGCTAAAGCAATTGTCTTTCCTACCTCAATGGCACTGATCGTCGGCCGCAATCCGGCAAAACCCACCATGGCGGTCAGCACCATATCCACAGTTTTTTCTTGCACAACCTGACAGATCGCGTCCACTCCGGCGTATACTTTTATGGGCAAGTCGGCCAGAGCATCCCGCAAAACCGCATACTTTTCCTCGTTGGCCACAACGGCCACTTCAGGGCGGAAACGACGCGCCTGCTCGATCAACAGTTCCACATTATTGTTCGCCGTCAGTACATAAGCTTCATATAACTCGGAATGTTCCTCAATCACTTGCAAGGCCTGTGTTCCTATGGAACCGGTAGAGCCTAATATAGCGATCTTTTTCTTCTCTTTCGTATTCATCCAAGATTATTCTTCTCGTCCGTCCAAATCCAAAAGGCCGTCCGGCAGTGTCATATAAATCTTACGGTTCTTATGGTCGATATCGTCTATCAGCTCCTCGCTGACCGGTATCAGCAGATCATCTCCCGAGGGCGTCACCACTTCAAAAAGTACGTTCATCGTAGTGTCATCGACACGGTCTACAATGCCCAACTCCCCGTGACAGACATCCACCACGGTAAAACCGGTAAAGTAACTCCACGTATATTCTCCGTCGAGCCTGTCTCCGGCCAACGATTTGGGAAAGTACACTTCCACGCCCGCCATCCGTCGCGCCTGGGCCTCCGTGTCGATACCTTCAAACTTCACTAAAGCCGCCGTATCGTTTTTAAAACGATATTCTTCCATGAAAAAAGGCACGAGTATGCCGTCCATACGGCAAATCAAATATTCGGCCTCCACACGGTCGAACACATCATCGGTGAAAGTCATGCACAACTCTCCCGACACACCGTGTGTCTTGGTCAGCAATCCGATCCTATAGACCTCGTCCTCGCGTATCATTCTTCCACACGTTGAATACTGGCCCCCAGCGCGGTCAGACGAGATTCTATGCTTTCGTATCCGCGGTCGATCTGTTCCACATTACTGATGTAGCTCATTCCGTCGGCACTCATGGCGGCAATCAACAAGGCAATGCCTGCACGAATGTCGGGCGACGTCATACATCCTCCGCGCAGACGGATTTGATGATCATGCCCCACCACCACAGCACGATGGGGATCGCAAAGGATAATCTGCGCCCCCATGTCGATGAGTTTGTCTACAAAAAACAGACGGCTCTCGAACATCTTCTGGTGAATCAGTACGGTTCCTTTGGCCTGAGTGGCCACCACAAGCAATACGCTCAGCAAATCCGGCGTCAGTCCCGGCCACGGCGCATCGCTCAAAGTCATGAACGAACCGTCCAAAAAAGATTCTATCTCATAATTATCATGCTTCGGAATGAAGATATTGTCTCCGTCGCGAAGCACTTGTACGCCCAAACGACTAAAAGTATAGGGGATGATACCCAGATTATCGTAACTTACATTCTTGATGCGGATGCCGTCGCCGACCATGGCGGCCATGCCGATAAAGCTGCCCACCTCGATCATATCCGGCAAAATCGTATGCGTCGCCCCGTGAAGGTCGTCCACTCCGACCACCGTAATCAGATTGGAAGCAATGCCGCTGATATTGGCTCCCATATGGTTGAGCAAATGACAAAGCTGTTGGATATAGGGTTCGCATGCAGCATTGTAGATCGTGGTAGTCCCCATGGCCAGCACCGAGGCCATGATGATATTGGCCGTCCCGGTTACCGAAGCCTCATCGAGCAACATGTACGTACCGCATAGACGGTCGGCATGGATGTCGTAGACGCTGCGGGACACGTCATAATCGAACTTTGCCCCCAATTGTTGGATACCCAGAAAGTGCGTATCCAAGCGACGACGACCGATTTTATCGCCTCCCGGCTTGGCCACCATGGCATGGCCGAAACGGGCGATCAGCGGACCGATCAGCATCACGCTGCCCCGCAACTTCGTGCATCGCGCCAAAAATTCATCGCTCCGCACGTAACTCGTGTTCACCTCGTCGGCTTGGAACGTATAGTAGCCCGGCGCATGACGGGTCACCTTTACCCCGATGTCTTCCAACAACCGGATTTGGTTGTTCACATCCGAAATATTAGGTACATTTTTGATGCGGACCGGATCCGCCGTGAGCAGCGTGGCGCAAATCACCTGCAAGGCCTCGTTTTTCGCTCCCTGGGGATGAATGTCCCCACTCAGGCGGTGACCGCCTTCTATGATAAATGAAGCCATAAATGAAGTCGGAATAGAGGTTGAGTCATTCGTCTTAATTCTTTCTTTTGTTCTTCCGCGGCGCATTGCGCAACACAGAGGGCATACGTCCGGACACCGCCTTTCCGCACTGGTCGGAAATCGTCTGGAAGCGTGTCATATCCAAGTGAACGGCTCCATGGGTATAAGATTCCAGATCCATGGCGACCTTTTCGTCATCCATCGCATCCTTGTTCCAATTGCCCAAACTACGCTTCATCTGTCCGGCCACCAATAGAGTCAGTTCGTCTCTCTCCTCGCCTTCCGGCATTTCCGCCAGACGGTGGATCAACGTCTCCAAAAGAGCTCCGTAGTGACGATAACGTATCTTCTTCATCGGATAAGCCATCGGAGCCGGTTTATTATTGCCGTTCTTTTTCGGCATCACTTCATAAGGATAATCAATATCCAACTTATAGTCGGCCATGATGGCCAGATGGTCCCACAACTTGTGTTTGAAATCCGGCACATCACGCAAATGCGGGAACATATTTCCCATGATCGACACGATGGTGCGCGCACAACGCTGCCGCTCCTCACGGTTTTCGAGCGTGACGGCATAGTCCACCATTTCCTGTATGCCGCGGCCATATTCCGGCATCGGCAGTTTCTTACGTTGGGTGTTATATATCATTTATAAAAGTTTTTTCGGTTTTGACGCCACGAATTCCTTTAAGTAAAAAGGTTCGAAATAGGCCACGTCCTCGAAACGTCCGAGCGCGAAAGCCTTTTCAGCCAGCGGACCCATGTTTTTGGCCAAAGGCAAAATATCCGGCAAGAAGTGGGCATGAAGATGCGTCACGGCAGACCGGCATTTCTCCGCTCCGTCGCCGAAGAAGTAAACCGGACGGGCGTCCAAAAAATCGCGATAAGTGTCCGCATCCACGATGTCGGCCCCGATGGGACGAACGGTTTTCAACGCACGGTCGTACACCGCAGCGTAGACCTCCATCCGACGCGCGTCGATCATGGGACAAAGCAAGGCATCCTCGGGCAATTCGTCGTTATAGAGCAGCACTGGCACGCAAAGCAGTTCCAAAGTCGGCACGGCTATCAGCCGCAAGTCGCGGGCGTAGCATATACCCTTGGCCATCGACACGCCGATGCGCAGACCTGTGTATGAACCCGGGCCGCAACTCACGGCCACCGCATCAAACGGAATGCCATGGTTGTCCACATAAGAAAGCGCCTCGTCCACAAAAACACCTAACTGCACCGCATGCGAAGGCCCGCTCTTGTCTACTTTCTCAAACAACACCGCCCCGTCCTGGGTCACAGCCACGGAACAAACCTTCGTGCTCGTTTCAATATGCAGTATGCAAGACATAAGCTATTTTTCTCCTTGAATAACTCAGCAAAATTACAATTTTCTCCTATTATTTTTCTACTTTTGCACAAAATAATTATTAAATCATGATTCAATCAATGACGGGTTACGGTAAAGCTACCGCAACGACCAAGGGGAAAAAGATACATGTGGAAATAAAATCTCTCAACAGCAAGGCGTTGGATCTGTCCACGCGCATCGTACCGCTTTACAGGGAAAAAGAGATGGAGATCCGAACGATGATCCGTCAAAAACTGGAACGGGGCAAGGTGGACTTCACCATCTGGGTGGAAAAAGACGCCGCCCAAACCGCCACGCCCATCAACGGAGCCATACTGGATAATTATTACCGACAGATAAAAGCCATCAGCGAAGAGCGGAACATCCCCTTGCCGGCAGACTGGTTTGCCACGTTGCTCAGCCTGCCCGACGTCATGACCCGTACGGAAATGGAAGAGCTGGAGGAGGCCGAATGGAATGTCGTCCGTCAGGCCGTCGAGGAAGCCATAGACAAACTCGTGGACTTCCGCCGGCAGGAAGGCGCAGCGCTGCAAAAGAAGTTCACGGAAAAAATCAAAAATATCTCCGACCTGCTGAAACAGATCGAGCCCTATGAGCAGAGCCGCACGGAACGCATACGGCAGCGACTGGTGGAGGCGCTGGCTACCATCCCCAATGTGGAATACGACAAGAACCGTCTGGAGCAGGAAATGATTTATTACATCGAGAAACTGGACATCAACGAAGAGAAACAGCGACTGGCCAATCACCTGAAATATTTCATGGAAACCATGGAAAACGGACACGGACAAGGCAAGAAACTGGGATTCATCAGTCAGGAAATGGGACGGGAAATCAACACGACTGGCAGCAAAAGCAACCTGGCGGGAATGCAGAACATCGTGGTGAAAATGAAAGACGAATTGGAACAAATCAAAGAGCAAGTGCTCAACGTAATGTAATCCCGGACCGGACATGGCAGACAAACTGATTATCTTCTCCGCGCCCAGCGGCAGCGGAAAAAGCACGCTCATCGACTATCTGATGCAACGGGGACTGAACCTGGCCTTCAGCATCAGCGCCACCAGCCGTCCGCCCCGGGGAACGGAGCGCAACGGCGTGGAGTACTTCTTCCTCTCGCCCGAAGAATTCCGACGGCGCATCGCCGACGGCGACTTTCTGGAATATGAGGAAGTCTATAAGGACCGTTTCTACGGCACGCTGAAGGCCCAGGTGGAAAAACAACTGGACGAAGGGCAAAACATAGTGCTCGACGTGGATGTCCACGGCGGATGCCGAATCAAGGAATTTTATGGGGAACGGGCTTTGAGCATATTCATACAGCCGCCTTCGGTGGAAGAACTCCGCCGACGTCTGGAAGGCAGAGGCACCGACAGTCCTGAAGTGATCGACGACCGCATCGCAAGAGCCGAATACGAGCTGACATTTGCACAGAAGTTCGACAAGGTCATCGTGAACGACGACCTTGAAAGGGCCAAAGCCGAAGCCTTGGCCATCCTCAAGGCCTTTTTACAATCTTAACCCCGCTCGACATGAACGAAAAGAATACCCGTCGGAATTTGCAGACCAGCCTCATCCTTTGTATCTTATGTTTACTGATCCTCCTCGCGAGCCTGCTGTTGCGATGGACGGAAATCGCCGTCGGAATGGGGGCATTGGCCCTCATACAGGCCTACATCGCTTACATATGGTGGAAACGCATGCGACATCCTCGCACGCATTTTCAGGAAAGAAAACACGGAAAACGATGACTTACACGGGCGTTTACGGAGGATCGTTCAACCCCATCCACAAAGGGCATGTGCAGATTGCCGACCCACTTTGCAAGCAGGAGGAAGTGGACGAAATCTGGTTTCTCGTTTCTCCCCGCAATCCGTTCAAGCAAAAAGCGGACGATCTTCTGGACGAAGACAGGCGTCTGGAGTTGGCGCGTCTGGCCGTAAAGGACCATCCTCACCTCAAGGTTTGCGACTTTGAATTCAGCCTGCCGCGACCTTCTTATACGGTCGACACGCTGGCCGCCTTGCGCCAAGCTTATCCCGACCGCCGTTTCACTCTCATCATCGGAGCCGACAACTGGCTGACGTTCAACCGTTGGAAACAACCGGACGACATCCTGCGTCACCATCGCGTGCTGATCTATCCGCGCCCCGGCTACCCGATAAACCCTTCCGCCCTCCCGGCTGGTGTCACGCTGGCGGACACTCCTCTCATCGCTTTGAGTTCCACGGAACTCCGCCGTCATATCGCACGGGGAGAAGACGCTTCCTACGGTTTGGACGAGGCCGTATGGCAGGAAATCCGCCGAAAAGGATATTATCAAAAAAGGTAGAGGGCACAACGCAAAAAAATCTGCGGAGAAAAAATATTTTTTGTGCGGAGAAAAATATTTTTTTCTCCGCACAAAAATTACAGGCCCTGCACAAAGGAATCCGACCGTCATGGCCGTCCTACTTTCCCGCTCCCGGAAAAACGGGAAAAAGAAAGGCGGAATCCTCGCATCAAAGTCTTTTTACGTATATTTGCGGAACGAAATCCAAAGCCATAAACCTGACCGCATGCTTGATTCACATCGATGCCTAAAACTGAAAACCGCACAGCTCTCCGGACCGGGGGCGGTGATCTGCGTGTTTCTCTTGTGCCTTGCCGCCCGAGTATATTGGATACATGAAAAGGATATGCTTTACGGCGACGAACTGACTTCGATATGCCTCGCCTATAATCAACCGGGATGGGGCGAAAACACGTATGAAACCGGACGGCCGTACACCGGCGATGAACTGCGCAAAGAGTTTTATATGGACGACACCGGAGGATGGGAAGGTTGGCTCAAGGACATCACCTCCCTCCGGCTCGACAACCGGGATGCCTCGCACGCCAGCCTCTACTACATGGCGTTACGCACCATGCTGACGGAGGTCGACGTCCCGTCTACGGACACGCTTGTCTTGTACGCCTGCGGTCTGAATCTCATTTTCTTCGCCCTGTCGTTTCTCTTTTTATGGCTGACGTTGCGTGCGCTTTTCCCTCGTCGAGGCAGTCTCGTGGCATTTGCCCTGCTTCTGGCTTATCTGAATCCGGCAGCCATATCCGACACGTTGCTGGTAAGGGAATACCAGATGGCCGAGTGGCTCTTCGCGCTTTGGGTATATGGGTGCGTACGCACCGGCAAACGAATCGAACGCCGGCTGCCGGTGTGGACGGCAGGTACCGCTACCTGGGGCGTCGCTGCCTCGGTGGCACTGTGGTCGTGCGGATATTTCAATCTTCTGTTTTGGGGACTGACGGTAGGATGGCTGGCCCTATACAGCATCCGGCGACGTGCGTTTTTGGATTTGGGATTCTATGTGGCCTTAGGCTTGTGCAGCCTGATGCTGTGTATTCTGGCTTACGACGGATTCTTTAATTTCCTGAAAGACACGCGCATGACTGACGTCACGGTCCAAATGCGGGGTGAAGGCGGGTTAGCCTATCTGACCGCCACGCTGAAGAAAGTACTGTGGACGATCGTCATGCAAGTATTCACCCCGGTATGGACGCTTGCCACGGTCGGAATAGTTGCCTGCGGTAGGATAAAAAAGAAGACATGCCTTTCTTTCCGGCTGCCGGATGGAGGACTGTTTGTATGTGCGGGAATCTGGGCCTTGGTCGTCTTGGGACTGGCTCCGTGGAAAGAGGTACGTTTCATCAGTCCGGCCGTCCCTCTGCTGCTGGCCGGCACGGCTTGCTGTCTGGCTCCCGGTTTGCGACGTATGCACCGATATGTCACCCTCCTGCTCATGGCGGCATTCGTCGGCTATGCCTTTTGTCCTTATCCCGTCGAACATCTCGAAAAGAAAAGCAGCCGTCCCTGGCCGGCAGGAGCGAAGCGCGTCCTGCTCTTCGGTCCTGACGCGGAGGAGAAAAACACGCTGAACCTGCTCATCCCTTATCTGGACGACCGGCAGGAATGCGTCATCGTGGAGCGTCCGGACGACCTGCGGCGATATGCTCTTCCGCATGCGGACACGCTGTTCGTATATGGGGCAAAAAACAGCCCGGCTTTAAAGGCCGGGCCGGGGTATCGGAGTGAAAATGATTTCAATATATGGATGAGCGTCTATACGTTCATCGTTCGATAAGTACGGTGGCATAGGCAGAAATGCCCTCTTCGCGTCCCGTAAAACCTAACTTTTCGGTTGTTGTAGCCTTGACGGACACGTCGTCCGCATCGATCGCCATCACCTCGGCCAGACAGGCCTGTATGGCGGGGATATGAGGTTTCAGCTTCGGCCGTTCCGCACACACGGTGGCGTCGATATTCCCGATACGGTAACCTTTCGAGGCAATCAGCTCCACGGTCTTACGCAACAGGATCTTGCTGTCTATATTCCGGTATTCCTCTCCTGTATCAGGGAAGTGATAGCCGATGTCGCGCATATTGGCAGCACCGAGCAAAGCGTCGCAGATGGCGTGAATCAAGACGTCGGCATCACTGTGGCCCCACAGGCCCAAGGAATGCTCCAATCGTATGCCGCCCAACCATAACTCTCGCCCTTCCACCAGGCGATGCACGTCGAATCCGAATCCCACTCTGATCTTTCCCATCGCTTCACCGGTCATTTAACGACGACGACCGAAGAGGTCTTTCATGCCATCCAGGTCAAAACCGAGAGTAAAACGCATCGTCTGGTCGAGGGGATTGCTTTGGGCCGTGGAGTATACATAGCCGGCATCGAGCGAGAATACACTCATCTTGAAACCGGCACCCACCGTGAAATATTTCCGGTTTCCCTTGTTCGGGCTCTCGTAATGATACCCCGCACGGAGCGAAAAACGGTCGTTATAGACATATTCCAGTCCGAGGCTCCATTGCACCTCTTGCAACTCTTCCTTAAATCCGTTGGGAGCATCGCCGAAACTCTTGAAGATACCGGCAATGGGGGATATGTCATAATAATCCTTCTGCACACGGTCAGTATAATCCTGGTCGGTCTCTCCGTCATTCTGTTTCGGATACGTCGGCACCAAAAGTTTGTTGGCATCTGCCGCAATGGAGAATTTGTTATACTCGTTAATCGGTACAAGGAAATTGATACCCAGACGGAGATTGGTAGGAATGAATTCGGAGTTATCGTCGCCTCCGTAGGATATTTTACTTCCGATATTACTGATGTTCAATCCTATGCCCAGATTCCACTCGCGGGTACGGCCCGTAAAGTAATGGTTCCAGTAGAGGGCGATGTCCGCTGCAAAAGCCTTGCCCGGCGTAGTCTCGTCGGAATAATCGTAGGTAATATCGGAATAGATGAACCGCAGGGCGACGGCTGCCGAGAAACTCTCGCTCAACATACGCGAATAGGCCACATCGAACGACATTTCATAAGGGCTGATGGTCATATCCGGCTGTCCGTCCGAAGTCGATCCCGTAGACACCTCTCCCAACGAGAAGTAACGCAAAGACGCACTCAAAGCCTGATAGTCGCCGATACGATAGAACCCGTTGACATAAGCCAAGTTGATGTCGTTCACCAATTGACGCAACCAAGGCGTATAATTGACCGATACGCCGGCCCGCCCGATGCAGAACGGATATTTGGCCGGATTCCAATACTGTGAGTTCACGTCCGGATCGGTGGCCGCACCGATATCTCCCATACCGCCTCCGCGTGCATCGGGGGCAATGGACTGTGAGGTGACACTGGTAGTCACAGGATTGAACATATTTAGTTTGTCTTGTGCACGCAGCGACAAAGACATTACGCACCACATGCACAAGGCGAGGATTCCATATTTCTTCATGTCTATTCTTTCGTTTTTTACCTGATAGAATAACGCATCCCTCGCCTATTTATTGCTTTGGATTATGATTTTATTCGCACGGGAAACCGCCTTGCTGTCCGGCGTGCTGACGCTGACGCGGTAGAGATAAACGCCGGTGGAGAGCGGCATGCCGGCGGAAGTGGTCAGATTCCAAGTCACGGGATAAACGCCGTCGCTCGAAAGTCCTTCTTCCTCGTGTGTCCACAGCTTGCGCCCCGAGAATTCGAACACTTCAATCGTAAAGTCGCACGTAATGCCCGGACGGTCATAATGAATCATGAACGTGGTCTGCGTGCGGGCCGGATTGTCCGTACATGCCACATTGATCAGCTCCGGACTCGCATGGCCGTTCACATTGAAATCCAGCGTCACCGTAGAAGAATTGTTCATCATGTCCCAGGCACGGAACGTCAGCGTATGCTTTCCGTCGGACAACGTCGGAATGATATAGGCCAATTGTCCTTTGCTGTAATCTCCGAAAGCATTCTCATAGACGTCATTCAGTATGTAGGTCGTAGCCGAATTTCCGTCGATCGACAACTCCAAATCATGGCCCACCGCCGTATTGGCCACGTTGATGCCGCTCTGGTCTTCCAGCAAAGCCACGAAGTAGGGCGTGGCGTTGACCGTGCCTCCTGAAACGAAATCTTCACGATTGAGATAGGCCGTGATCTTAGGTCCTTCCTTATCGGCCGCCAGATCGTCTCCGCTTCCTCCCACCGTGACATTCTCGGAATATCCGTTCGCTTCACGAAGTTTACTATTGTCTATGGCATATAAGGAGATACGTCCCGACTCACCGGAATATTTAATATCCATCGGAATCGGGAAAGTCATACTGAACATTCCGTTGCGAATGGAATCATTTCCGCTATACAGACGTTTGTCGCGGGTAAAGTACGTCACCGGAGGATTGGACGTCCCGTCGTTGTTCAGACAAGTGACCTCGGTTTTGCTGTCGAAGATGGAAGCTGACACCACACCTGAATAGTCCGAAACCGGACTTTCGGAGACGCCATCGGTCACATGTCCGACGATGCGGGCAATACTGCCTGCCTTAAAATCCGCCGACGGCAGATTTTCTCCGACAGGTTGACCGTTGATGCTGTCGATGACCAGGTTATACTCCGGCACGCCGAGCTTCAGCGCCGGATCTCCCAAAAGGATATAATGAAGCTTATTCGAGGTCGTATCCCTTAGACCGCTTACAGTGAGCAAATCCACTTTAGCCAAACGCAACGCGTCGCCGATGGTATTGCGGCGACCGCTCTCGTCACGGCCCAAAACATACTTGGTAAAACTTCGGTTCATCATGCTGTTGGCGGAAGAATATACAGTGCGGGTCGTGCCCAGAAAGGCCACAGCCGCGCCCTTTGTATTGAGCACGGCACGTTCCCCGATATTGTCCTCCTCCATATCAAAAGGACTCACATCGCAGGCTGCCGTAATCCATAACGGCACTTTATTGGAACTGAAAGAAGAGAAATCGTCCAAACGAAGCACCAATTCATGAGACAGTTCTCGGGGATTGGCGTGCCCGGTGTAATTGACCATCAAGCAGCCATTGTCCATCTGCGTCTTGATATCGGATACCACACCGGGGTAAGTGTTTCCCGTAGCGGAGGACTTTCGTTTATAGGCATCCCAATAAATACGGTTGACTTGCAGGGCCGGATAGTTTTCTTCCACCAGTTTGGAAATCATTTCGGCCTTATGGATATGGTCATTGTAATCTCCGTCGTCGCCCAACACGCAGATGTCATTCTTCCATGCGCCGGCATTCTTGTTTTCCATATAATCCAGCGTCTTATCCACCATGATTTTGGCCTCGGCTTCGGTCGTTACGGGGAAACGTCCCACACCTAGATCACTTTTGTTCAACTTCAAGTCGTTTCCCTCTCCGTCGTCCAAAAGTCCATAGTATTCTTCCATGACGAAACCCGACGTATGGCTGAGAGAATTGTCCGACTCATAGCAAAGCAAATAATCGTCCGGATTCAGTCCGCGCGTATCCGTCGTCACCATACGGTTGTCCCAGACCCCGTCTCCGAACAAAAGCAAATAGCGCGGCATATCGGCTTCCGTCTCCGCCCGGTCGTAGAGCATCTTCATGAAACGACGATAAGCCGTAGCGTCCGGGGTTCCCGACGAATATTCGTTATAAATTTGGTCGGCCCGGACAATCTGAACCCGCAGACCTTCCTTGTTACGATGCGCCTCGGCTATTCGTTCGGCCTGGGCATACAATTTACCGCTGGCAGGAATGATAATCACCATATCCGTAGGTCCGGTAGCGTGCAGATTCTGATTGGCGACCGTACCGATGTAAGTAGGCGACGGGAAATCGGCATTCACGTCCACCGCCACGTACTCTCGCGTGGGATCTGAAACGGGGACGTTATAAGTGGATCCGGACCATGTCCCTTGCATTTCTGTCATGGGCTCCCCTCGCCGTCCCAAACGCCAAACCTTTATCCCGCTGCGTCCGTTCGCATCGATAGCCAAATTACTGGCCGATTCCTCGGTGTGGCGGATATATAAATAAGGCTCCCGCATTTTGAGCTGCCGATGGTAAGACAACTCCAGATAGCCCAAACGGGCTTCTACACCCGAGGTAGACGCCAAAGTAACTTGCGTCCCGGCCGTTCCCTCGCGCAGCGAACTGAGCGAATAGGTCGTCGTGTTCTGCACGGCCGCCTCATATTCCGAAGGGATACTGCCAATCTTCATCGGAGTCAATGAGACACCGTCCACCGTAGGACGCACTTGAACCGATCCTGACGGAGAGGCCGCAGTGAAACAAACGGTCAAGACCCCGTTAGCGGCTGAAGAAGACATGGGATCTTCCACCGGCAACTGATAAGTATGTGAGTTCGACAGCGCATAATTTGCCGCCTCATAAAACATCCTCCCTGTCCTGTACCAGGAATATTCTTCCTTATGATAAAGCACATTGGCCGGCGTGTAATTCAGCGTTTTCGTAGCGGACACTCCGGAGTTTCCTACGGAGATCGTCATCGGTGAGTCTCCTTCCGTCAGGAAATAACAGGCTTGTTTGGCATAAGTATTCACGCGATGAACGGATCGCCCCCGAGAATTCGGAATGCTCCATGACACCAGTCCTTTTCCAAAGAACAGGACGCCTCGATCATCTCGATAGAGAGGCACCTCCTCCAAATCATCAAAATCCGTATCCGCATCGATGGCCTCATCCTGCACATGACCGCCATAACCGAACAACTTCACACGCGAAACGTCATTGAATCCCATCCGTTTCAGGTCGGAAACTGTCAGACGATAAACGCCGTCTTCCGTAATTCCGATCTTCACCCAGCGGCCCTGATCCAGCACGGAATTGTCAGCGTATCTTCCGGACGCACTCCTCGTGACGGCAAGCGAAGCACGTACTTGCAATTTAGGATGGCGAATGAGATTCATCTTGAAGCTCATCAATTTATAATATTTCCCGTCTCGCCGGACGATAGGCACGAAAGACACATCCAGCATCCCCCTCTTCCGAGAGACTTCCACATCGGAATAGACCTCAGGATTCTCGGGCAGGTCGTGCGCCCATCGGGCCACGCGTACGGCTTCCGACGCCGTCAACCGGACATATTCAGGATAATCCAAACGGACCTCGTAAGTGTAATTCCGATAATCTGCTTCCAAAGGAATCACCTCATTGTAGCTTTCCGGGACAGAATCCGCCTGTAAAATGCTCCAATCTATATAGGTAAATTCTTGTGCGGCCACCCGACACATCCCCCACAAAAGCAAATATAGGAATATTTTAAATCTCATGTTTTTATCTGACGTTAAAATCCAACACCTTGCGGTCGAGGAGATACCCCTGCAAGTGCTGTCCCACATGCACAGGCCCGACGCCTTTCGGTGTTCCGGTGAAAAGCAAATCGCCCATCTTCAACGTGTAGAAACGGCTCACATAGGCAATGAGTTCATCCACGGCAAAAAGCATATCGCCGGTATATCCCTCCTGCACGGCAGTCCCGTCTATCTCCAAATGAAAAGGAATCTGCTGGATGTCGGGCAGTTCGTCTTTAGCGATGAAATCGCCCACTACCGCCGAATTGTCGAAGCCTTTGCACAATACCCAAGGCAAACCCTCCTTTCGGAAACGCCTCTGCAAATCCCGTGTCGTAAAATCTATTCCCACAGTGACCGCATCATAATAACGATGAGCGAAACGCGAGGCAATGTTCTTACCCAAACGACAGATACGGACCACCAGCTCCGTCTCGTATTCGCAGTCTTCAGTGAAGTCGGGAATGAAAAAAGGCTTTCCGTCTTTCAGCAAGGCCGAATCCGGTTTGGCGAAAATCACAGGCTCCTCCGGTTTATATAACGTTCCGTCGAGCTCTTTATTGTGCAAGGCATAATTCATACCTACGGCTAATATCTTCATGATGTTCCCTCTTTATCAATTCTATCTGCAAAAATAGATATTTTTTTCTACCTTGTGACTCTAAGAATCTTTAAAACCGCTTTTTCCGTCTCTGTCCCGCAG
>JAJPYK010000145.1:0-778 GCA_021205005.1 Paraprevotella sp.
CCACCGTTCCGGCTGTTTAGTGTTCAGCTTGCAGATCCAACGACTTGGATTCGTCTTCGGTGGAAATCTTTTGAAAGATGTCGTGTATGGGAGAGAGCAGGAACGTCTGTCCCGTTTCGGTTTGTTTTTCACAATCTAAAGCGTATTGAGGAGAACGGTCCGTCAGAATGTATCCTGCCTTATTAATAAAGGTATAACCTTTTCCTGCGGAATGGAGTTGCCAGATTTGTTCCGCATTGTAGCCGATGGGCTGCAAGGTGACCTGTCCGTCGGAGGCTTGTATGCTTTGGTCGGCCGCATTCCGCGGGCAGATCCAATAGGATTTGTCCGGCAGGATGGCGTTGTCAGCCTCTGGAGCCTCTGTCACGGGGATGAGGTATGTGGTAATGCTATAAGCCGGAAGCCGGTAGGTCAGCATGCGATCTTCTAACGTATAGTCGTTCGTGGCGACCAGGTCCTCGGTTTCGGAAGTGCGCAAGGCTGTGATGTCGCCGTTGACGGAGGAATAGAAAGACAGATCGGCCTGATGAGTCACCGGCAAGGCCGTCGGATTGAGAACAACGATGATCAGGCTGTCTCCTTCCGGATTGCGGGCCGCAAGGGTCTGTCCGTTTTGTGTGGCAAGGTACGTATATCCCGGTTGGATGAACCGGCTGAAATGTTGTCGTATGGAGAAGTTCTTCACTTTATGATAGTCCTGGGTCATGAAGTTACCTTCTACCAAGCACCATTGGTCGTTGTCTTCTTCCATATATTGCCAGTCTACCCACGCAGAAGG
>JAJPYK010000145.1:788-3119 GCA_021205005.1 Paraprevotella sp.
ACATCATCTATCAGTTTTTGGGCCAGATCCAAATTTCCGGAAATACCCGTACCTCCGGACCCCACTTCGCTCATCCAAAGCCGCAGGCCGCGTTCCTTGCAGAGCGCGCAGATCTGGCTGCGTGACTGTCGTTCGGCCGAATAAGTATGTGTGTTCCATTGTCCTACAAGATCGAGCACCTGATCATTGTCATACCCGTTAAAGTCTTTCACCGACTGTGCCACATCGGTCTCATCGGAAGCCGAGATGACCGTTTGTAAACCCGAAGCTTCCAGAATAGGGTGAAGCACTTTAAGGAAGGCCGTTTGCGAAGTCATATCAAAATGACAACCCTCCTGTCCGCCATTGGCAGCCCAATAATTGGTCATGGGTTCGTTGAACGGATCGAGCGTGCGGAATTCAATGCCGTATTTCTCTTTATAATGTCGGCATACGTCGACCAGATAACGGGCGAACGCCTCATAATATTCCGGTTTGAGGTTGTCTTTCGAGGCATTAGTATTGCCGGCACAACTTCCGCTGTACGTCATATAATAGGGACCAGAATTGCTGAATGCCTCGAAGATAGCATCCGGACGTTTGGCTTTGATCTTCAGCATGATTTTTCGTTGGGCGGAATCGCGGCTCCAGATGTATTCTCCGTTGAGGGAGTCTTTGAATCCTTCCATTTCAGCCCGCAAACCCTTTCCGTTTTTCATGTGGTGGGGCGTACAGTGGCGGTTTTGTGGATCGTCACCGCCACCGATATTATACCGGAAGATGCGGAAGTTGAGGCCGGTGGGACTGACCAGCCAGTCCACCAGTTCGTCGATCTTTTCATCGCTCCATTGTCCGCACATATTGGCCCACCAACAGAGCGATACGCCCCAGCCTTCGAATGCTTGCAGTCGGGCAGCCGGGTTGACGACGTAGTATGCCGTATCGGCGGGCGGTTCCTGTGCAGGATTTTCTGCCAGATACCACAGATGACGTGTGTCCGTACCGTCTTTATCCGAATATATCTTAGCACCGGCCGTGGTATTGTCCGTACCCAGATACTTTTGATTGGCTTTGCATTTCAGTTTGATAAATGAATTGCCGGATTTTTCTATGGCATATTTCGATGCGTCGGACGATGCGTCGGCGGAAAACAATGTATTCCACTGTCCGCTGAGCGAGAGATAGCCCGTTCCCCCCACCGGACTGATGGTATAGTAACCTTTTCCGTCGGGTACGAAGTGCATCATTTGCGCCCCAGGGGCATCGGGCGATTGTAAGATGGCGCCGCCGTCAGTTCCTTTAGCCATATGATTGCCGCCGGAGTGCATCAGATAGAAGTCTGCGGGACCATCGGGCATTTGAGCTTCTCCCGTGACCGGAAGGCATAAGAACAGCCACAGCCACAGAATGCCGGGCAAGAAATCAAGGCATTGGGATTTTGTTTTTCTTTTCATTCGGATCGGTATTTGAATTAGGTCGGATAAAAGTACGATTAATCTTCGTAACGGACAAACGAAAATAGGAATTTGCTGGTTTTTCTGTGCTTTTCTCGGCAGAAATTTCGTGAAGTTCCCGTTTCGTATAGCAATTTTTATTAGTTTTGCGAGGTATAACTTGAAATTCATTAAATGGATTAACGTATGAGAATCATAAAAGGTTTTATTTTCAGTTTATGCGCATGCAGCGCCCTTATGGCTACGGCAGCTTGTACCTCGGCCGCCCATAAGACAGAAGCCACAGCCGACACAACACAAGTGGAAAGCAAAAATGCCGTAATCGAGACGATCATGTCCCGTCGCAGCATCCGTAAGTACAAGGATCAGCCGGTGGAACACGAGAAATTGCAGAAGATTGTGGAATGCGGAATCAATGCTCCTAACGCAATGAACCAGCAACCTTGGCAGGTGCGTGTCGTAGACCGTGCGGATTACATCAACGGCCTGACGGAAATATATAAGAAAGCCAACCCTAAGGCGGCTGAAGATCCCGATTTCAAGAACATGTTCCGTAATGCGCCCGCCGTCATTTTCATTGCTTCGCCCAAGAATGGCGGAGGACAATTAGACTGCGGACTGTTGGGTGAAAACATCGTGCTGGCGGCACAGTCGTTGGGGCTGGGCACTTGTTGCCTCGGCAGTCCGGTGCGTTTTATGACCGACAATGTCGAAGCGGCTCCCTATGTAGAGCGTTTGCAATTGCCCGATGATTACGCTTTGCTGTATGCCATTGCGGTGGGTTATCCCGACGAATCGCCCGAGGCCAAGCCGCGCGAGATGGACAAAGTGAAGTTCATCGAATGAGTCTGTGGACCGGCGTGTCCGTCATCGGACATTGATAATATAATTTATATAC
>JAJPYK010000151.1 GCA_021205005.1 Paraprevotella sp.
ATTACGGAGAGGAGCGAGAAAAAGTAATCTTGGCGAGCGAACGATATAGGAAAAGAGGAACCGTTTCAGTAGTGTTCCTTTTTTTTTTTGCGATAAATTATGCGAAAAATCCCTTTAAATTTGCGTATTCCCTGTTTTTTCCTTTTATTTGCACACCGTTAATTCATTTATTTATTATTAAACGTTTATTGCCTATCGGAGATTCTTACTTAATACATTTAAAAGAATAAAGAATGAAGAGTTTCGCTAATTTGACCGACGAAATGTTGGTCAAACTGTATGCCGAAGGTAATAATGCTGCTTTTGACATCCTATTGGATAGATACGAAGAGAAAATATTCTCTTATATCTTTTTTGTTGTGCGCAATCAAGATGTGGCGGATGATATTTTCCAGGAGACTTTCATGAAAGCCGTGGTGACGATTCAACAGGGCAGATATATGGAAAACGGTAAATTCCAGGCTTGGCTCACGCGCATCGCTCATAATCTCATCATCGATTTCTTTCGTCAGGCTCGCAATGAGAATTCCATGTCGAATGAAGAGGCCGGTTATGACTTGTTCAATGATATGAGGCTGTCTGAAGCCAACGTGGAGACAAAGATCGTGCACGAACAGGTGCTCGATGATGTGAAGATCTTGGTGGAACATCTGCCGCAAAACCAGAAAGAGGTGGCCTTTATGAGATACTATCAGGAATTATCGTTCAAGGAGATCGCGGAGATTACAGGGGTGAGCATCAATACGGCATTAGGGCGTATGCGCTATGCGTTGCTGAATTTGCGTAAGATGGCGGTGAAAAAAGAACTTCATTTGGCAATTTCCTGATTTTTAAGATTCCGTAGCATACTAAAAAGGCTGTCGGTCCGTTATATGAATAGTTTAATATCTGACAGCTTATGGAGATACATCTACGTGATAAAATGCAGAGGCCTTCTCGGCAGGCCATCGCCTTTCTGAAGTTATTTGAACATAATTATAAAGAGTTAGAGTTTGCCGACGGAGAATTTTCCCGGATGATTCTGAAGTAATCTGCAATCTTTTTGCCTGTACAATACTTGTACATGTAGGATTTTTAATTTAACTTTGTGCATATATGTGTATCTAAAAAAATATATGCACCATGAAGAAACTTGTAGCTCCTTCTTTATTGTCGGCCGATTTTGGAAATCTTAAATCGGAAATCGAGATGATTAATCGTAGTGAATGTGATTGGTTACATCTTGATATAATGGATGGTGTCTTCGTTCCGAATATCTCTTTCGGTTTTCCTGTATTGGAATCTGTGGCCCGTTTGTGTTGCAAGCCTTTAGACGTACATTTGATGATTGTACAACCGGAGAAGTTTATTCATGAGGTTCAGACTTTAGGAGCTTATTCCATGAATGTGCATGTAGAGGCTTGTCCGCATTTGCATCGGGTCGTACAGCAAATCAAGGAAGCAGGCATGAAAGCCGGAGTGACGCTGAATCCCGCTACGCCGGTGAGTATGCTTGTGGACATCATCAATGATGTGGACCTTGTGATGCTGATGGCTGTGAATCCGGGCTTCGGCGGACAGCGGTTCATTCCCCATACTTTGGATAAAGTGCGCGAATTGCGTCGTTTGATCGAGTCGTCGGGTTCCGATGTTTTGATAGAAGTCGACGGCGGGGTCAATCGTGAAACGGGGCGTCTTTTGAGAGAGGCGGGTACGGACGTCTTGGTTGCGGGGAGTGCCGTGTTCCAGTCGACCGATGCTGTGGACGAAATTCGTGTTTTGAAAAATCTGTAGGCTCTGGCTGATGTATTCTTGGATGTTTGGCGGAAATACCCTTTTGTCCGATGGGTGATTCCGCTTCTCCCGGGTTTTCTTCTGGGACGTTTTTGCGCGAGATGGTCCGGCTGTGCCGAATGGGCCGGCGTATCTTTGTCTGTATGCGTAATCCTTTTGGGAATCGGATGTATGGGAGTCGGGATGCGCTCGCTCCGTCGGGAATCTCCCCCAAATGTCAGACCTTAACCTTATGTGAATTTCGGAATATTGCTCTTGCTTTTTCTGTTTGCTTTCGGAGTGTGGCGTTCTTTTTGCGCATGGTATGTTTTATCTTTTCCGGAGTCGGAAGATTCGCGCGTTTATCAGGTGATATTGTCAGATGTCCCTCGTCAGACGGAGCGAACGGTGTATGCGGAGGTCTTGTTGGCGAAACGTGGATTCGGCAAGGCTTCTTCTCAGAAGTTGATGCTGACATTTAGGAAAGATTCTCTTTCTTCTCGCCTTCAGCCTGGAGATGAATTGGTTTTCAAAGGAGCTGTCCGTAGTCCTCGCAATCGCGGGAATCCCGGGGAATTTGATTTTGCAGAGTATTTATCGGTAAAGGGTATCTCGGGGCAAGCTTTTGTGGACGGACATTCGTGGCGTCTCATACGGAAATATCGTGGGATGGACAGCCGGCTTTCGCTGTGGATGAATCTACGGATTAAGGAACTTTTGTTTCGTTCCTACTTGTTGGATATGTACCGGGAGACAGGATTGCAGGGAGAGGCTTTGGCTTTGTTCTCTGCGTTGACGTTGGGCGACAAGTCGGGACTTCCGCAGGATTTGAAAGACATTTATGCCGGGGTGGTAGTGAGTCATATCTTAGCCCTGTCTGGTATGCACCTCACTTTTCTGGTAACCTTGTTAAATTGGATCTTGTTGCGTTACGTTCGCAGGGGATGGGGAAAATGGATCGCAGCTTCAGCCGCCATAGTCATTGTTTGGGGATATACTTTCTTGGCCGGGTTGCCGGTATCCTTGATACGTGCGGCTTGCATGTATACTTTGATGCTGATGGGGTCTTTGATGGGGCGTTCCGGTTTTTCTATCAATTCTTTATCTTTCAGTGCCGTGTTGATGCTTTGTTTGAATCCGTTGTTTCTTTATGACATGGGGTTTCAGTTATCGTTTCTGGCTATGGGATATGTCCGAGATTCCAAAGATTGCCAGTCATGCGTTGGCGCGGTGTGTCATGGATCATACAGAGTTTGCTGATGTCCTTTTCGGCCCAGTTGTTCACGGTGCCCTGGGTGGCTTATTGTTTCGGCACGTTTTCCCCTTATTCAGCTTTGGCTACTTTAATTGTCG
>JAJPYK010000106.1 GCA_021205005.1 Paraprevotella sp.
GAATAATAGTTTGTATTAACGAAAATAATTATAAAATACAATAACAATATATAATGTATTTAATACAAATTAGCTGAAAACATCGTTATTTTAGCTGAATTTTCACGTTGAGATAGGCCTTGAATAGGAGGTATTCTTCTTTTCAATCGACTTTCTCTTTCAGCATTTTTTCAATGCGCAGCATCTCATCCCGATAGTGTGCAGCCTCTATAAAGTCCAGTTTTTTAGCTGCCTCCTGCATGAGTTTCCGAGTGCGTGCTATGCTCTTTTCCAATTGTTCGCGGGTCATGTACTCTACGATCGGATCGGCTACTCGTGTCGTATCTTCCGGTTCTACATAAGCCCGACTTTCCGCATGGCTTTCTGCGTTGGCACTGATGAGATCGGTCATTTTCCGTCCCTTCTTGATTTGTTGCGGAACGATCCCGTGTTCTTCGTTGTATTTGAGCTGTTTTTCGCGGCGGCGGTTCGTTTCGTCTATGGTCTTTTGCATACTTTCCGTGATGCGGTCGGCATACATGATGGCTTTGCCATGCACATTACGGGCTGCTCGTCCCACGGTCTGCGTCAACGAGCTGTGCGACCGGAGAAAGCCTTCCTTATCGGCATCCAGGATGGCCACTAAAGAGACTTCCGGAAGGTCGAGACCTTCGCGCAGAAGGTTTACGCCCACCAGTACGTCGAAACGTCCGGCACGCAGGTCGTCCATGATTTGCACACGCTCGAGCGTGTCGACATCGCTATGGATATAGTTGGTACGGATGTCGTGTTTGATGAGATAGTCCGTGAGTTCTTCCGCCATTCTTTTGGTCAGGGTGGTCACGAGCACCCGTTCGTCTTTTTCGATGCGTTGCTGGATTTCCTCCATGAGATCGTCTACCTGATTCAGGCTCGGACGTACTTCTATTATGGGGTCGAGCAACCCCGTCGGACGTATGACCTGTTCCACGACCACGCCTTCGCTCTGGCGGAGCTCGTAGTCTGCCGGAGTGGCCGACACGTAAATGACCTGTTTGGCCAGTTGTTGGAATTCCTCGAACTTCAGCGGACGGTTGTCCATGGCGGCCGGAAGCCGGAAGCCATATTCCACCAGATTCTTTTTTCTGGCACGGTCGCCTCCGTACATGGCGTTGATTTGCGGAATGGAGACGTGGCTTTCATCGATGACGATCAGGAAGTCCTCCGGAAAGAAATCCAACAGGCAATAAGGGCGCGTGCCCGGTTCGCGACCGTCGAAGTAGCGAGAGTAGTTCTCAATGCCGCTGCAATGCCCCAGTTCCCGTATCATTTCCATGTCATACGTGACACGTTCGTACAGGCGTTTCGCCTCATACGGTTTTCCTATATCTTCGAAGTACTGTACCTGTTTTTGCAGGTCGTCTTCTATTTGGTGGATGGCCCGCAGCGTGCTTTCCTTTGTCGTCATGAACAGATTGGCCGGATAAATGCGGTATTCTTCGAAACTGGACAGACGGAGACTACTCACAGGATCCACTTCTTCGATCGTATCTATTTCATCGTCCCAGAACGTGACCCTCAGCAGATTGTCGGAATAGGCCAGAAAGATATCCACGGTG
Organism: Paraprevotella sp.; assembly: GCA_021205005.1. Taxonomy (GTDB): domain Bacteria; phylum Bacteroidota; class Bacteroidia; order Bacteroidales; family Bacteroidaceae; genus Paraprevotella. The sequence continues at coordinate 1,578 of JAJPYK010000106.1, forward strand.
TCGCCCTTGACGCGAAAACAGCCGCGTTCCAGATTCAGGTCGTTCCGGGTATAGAGACTGTCGACCAGCTTCCGGAGAAAAACGTTACGGTCCAGCAGTTTTCCCCGTTTCAGTTCGATGACATTGTCATAGAATGCGGCCGGATTGCCCATGCCGTAAATACAGCTTACCGAAGAAACGACGATGACGTCTTTACGTCCCGAAAGCAAAGCCGAAGTGGCCGCAAGTCGCAGCTTGTCTATTTCGTCGTTGATGGCAAGGTCTTTTTCTATATACGTGTCCGTAGACGGAATATAAGCTTCGGGTTGATAATAATCATAATATGACACGTAATACTCCACGGCGTTGTGGGGAAAGAAACTTTTGAACTCTCCGTACAATTGGGCGGCTAAGGTCTTGTTGTGGCTGAGGATGAGAGTGGGTTTGTTTACGTTGTTGATTACATTGGCAATCGTAAACGTTTTGCCCGAACCGGTTACTCCCAGCAAAGTTTGGGCCGGTTGGCCTTGCAGTACTCCTTCCGTGAGCTGGGCGATGGCTTCAGGCTGGTCGCCGGTAGGAGCATAATCGGCTGTCAACTCGAATTTAGGCATATCTATAAGGGATTGCTTTAATTTCTTCAGTCTGCAAAAATAGATATTTTATCTATAAAAACAGGCGGTTCCGCGCTTTTTTGCATTAAAAAACATCCTTTCTTTGCAGAAGTCGCCGCTTTTCCATAATTTTGCAGCTCAATTGTACAATATGAAACGGATTTATTTATTGCTGTCGGGCGCGGTATTGCTGCTGGCTTCTTGCAACCAGTACAATAACGTGATGAAAACCGCGGATTATGATTATCGATATGAGGCGGCTAAAGAATATTTCGTAAAAGGGCAGTATACCCGTTCTTCTACCTTATTAAATGAGTTGGTGACCTTGCTGAAGGGTACGTCTCATGCGGAAGAATCTCTTTATATGTTGGCCATGTCGGAATTCTGTAACGGAAACTATGATGTGGCGCATACTTATTTTAAAAAGTATTATCAGACCTATCCCAAAGGTGTTTATGTGGTATATGCCCGTTACTATGCGGGACGTTCGCTGTACGAGAGTGTGCCTGACACCCGTTTGGATCAGAGCAATACGGTGGCGGCAGTGAAAGAGTTTCAGGAGTTCCTGGACTACTATCCTTATACGAAGTTGAAAGATCGTACGCAAAACATGATTTTCCTTTTGCAGGATAAGATGGTGGAAAATGAGTATGAAGCCGCCAAACTGTATTATGATCTGGGTACATACATGGGAAACTGCTCTTACGGAGGCAGCAACTATGAAGCTTGCATCGTCACCGCCCGCAACGCCCTGTTGGATTATCCCTATGCCAGTCCGGAACGTCGCGAGGATTTTTCCATCATGATTCTGCGCGCCAAGTTTCATCTGGCCCAGCAAAGTGTGGAGGAGAAGCGTATGGACCGCTATCGTGATACCATCGACGAATATTACGGATTCACGAATGAGTTTCCCGAATCCAAATACATGAAGGA
>JAJPYK010000177.1 GCA_021205005.1 Paraprevotella sp.
TCTGAGGTCTACAGGCTTGGGGCCTTTGATCAGACACACTCGGTGAAACACTACCCACGTCCGAGTTACAAATACGGTACAAAAATGAGCTGAAAAAGACTTCCCAACGATGAATATCGCTGAATGAGCAAAAATAAAAGGCGCTCAAAATGAACGCCTTACTAATCAATGATGATTAATGTTAATCGTTTGTAAGTATATCTTACTTTCCGATGCAAAAATGTTTGAAGATGTTCCCAAGAATTTCATCTGTGGTAATTTCACCACCCACTATTTCGGCGAGGTGAAAAAGGCAGTTGCGTAAATCTTGGCTAATGAGATCACCTGAGAGCCCCGTTTGGAGGCCGGATTGTATACGGTGAATGTCTTCGAGGGCATAAGATAATGCTTCGTAATGTCTAGCATTGGTTATAATGATATCACTGCTATTAATTTCAGGTACAGACGCTTTCTTTACTAAAAGTTCCTGAAGTTCGTGAATCCCTGTTTTTTCTTTTGCAGAGATGGTCAATATATCCATGGTAGTGGAAAGAGTCGGAATGGAAAATTTGGGTACTTGTACCTGATCTGATTTATTGAGCAAAAGAATAATGGGTTTATTGGCGCAGTGGGGGAGGATACTTTCACTGAGCTTTTCTATTTGTTCGTTAACGTTCGTACTATCCACAACCCATAAGATGATATTCGCCTGTTCCATTTTATCATAGCTACGAGAGATTCCCATACATTCTATGGCATCATTGGTATCCCGTATTCCTGCGGTATCAATGAAACGAAAAGTGATACCTCCTATATTTACAGTATCTTCAATGACATCACGGGTCGTTCCGTGTATGTTGCTGACAATTGCCTTTTCTTCGTTGAGTAGCGTATTGAGTAGAGTGGATTTTCCTGCATTGGTTTCTCCTATAATGGCTACCGGGATGCCATTCTTCAGTACATTGCCTATGCTGAATGATTGAACTAATCGGCTAACCACATGCTCTATTTCTTGGGTAATATCAATTAACTCACTACGGTCTGCAAATTCCAGTTCTTCATGGTCGCTAAAATCTAGTTCCAACTCCATTAATGAGGTTAAATGGAGCAGTTTGTCTCGTAAAGCAGATAACTCACGACTGAATCCGCCACGCATTTGGTTCATGGCCATACGATGAGTAGCAGAGGAAGAAGAGGAAATCAAATCGGCCACGGCCTCAGCCTGGCTCAGATCCATCTTGCCGTTCAAAAAAGCTCGTTGGGTAAATTCTCCAGGTCCTGCGGCTTTACATCCGTTTCTGATCAATAATTGCATGACCTGTTGTAATATATAAGACGATCCATGACATGATATCTCTACGCAGTCTTCTCCCGTATAGGAATGGGGAGATTTGAACAAGCTCACCAATACTTCATCGATAATATCTCCGTTCTCATTTTTAATGTGACCGAAAGTCAATGTATAGGCTTTTCGGTTCGACAGAGATAAGTTGGGGCGATTGACTGATGTGAAAATACGGTCTGTTATACGGATGGATTCAGGTCCAGATATGCGGATTATGCCGATAGCGCCTCCTGGAGCAGTGGCTATGGCACAGATGGTATTTTGCGGTATATTCATGCGTGTAAGTTGGTTTAACATTAAAAGAATCTCCGTCTTACTTTCGAAAAAGATAGACGGAGATCCGTTTTTCTATATAATCTTCAGACGTTTGCAGCGTATAATGTCCGTAACATACACCTTACGATCGCTTCCAATCCTCTACGGTCCGTTTCATCGAATGCGTCCTTATGATCGCTATCTATATCTAAAACTCCTTTTATTTCATTTCCATACATTAGAGGAATGACGATTTCCGAGCGTGAGGCCGAACTGCATGCAATGTGTCCCGGGAAGGCCTCAACATCAGGGACAATCAGTGTGCATGCCTTATCCCATGCCGTGCCACATACGCCACGTCCTTTAAGGATGCGGAAGCAGGCTACGTCACCCTGAAAAGGACCTAATTGCAGTTTATTTTCCGATACCGTCCGATAAAATCCCACCCAGAAGAATCCGAATGCCTCTTTTAAGGCGGCTGTGGTATTAGCCATCACGCTGATTTCATCTTTTTCATCCTTAATTAAGGCTGCGTATTGTATGAGGAAATGTTTGTAATGGTCTTCTTTATTCCTATTTCGGTCAGAGCCGAACTGTATTTCCATATAAAGTAATGAATTAGATGCGATCTATGACTAAACGTATGAGATCATCGATTTGATTCTTATATCCGGTATTCGCTTCTTTTGCTACCCGATTGGCGATTACCATACAGCATGTTGTGGCTTTATGTCCCATCAGGCGAGACAATCCCGCTAAGGCTGAACTTTCCATTTCAAAGTTTGTAATCTGCATGCCATTAAACGAGAAACTTTCTATTTTGGAATTTTGTTGCGGATCAGCGAGGGGAATGCGAAGCTGCCTTCCTTGCGGGCCAAAGAATCCTCCGCAAGATACGGTGACACCGCGTACCATATCATTTCCCGCAATACGTTCTATCATTTCGGGATGGGCGTCGATAACATAAGGTGCAGGGGCGCACATATTGCCCGACCATCCCAAATGATTCAACAAGGCACGTTCCATAGGCAAGTCACATACGGCATTACGCCCTTCATAGAAATTTAACAGACCGTCGAACCCTACGGATTTTACGGAACAGATGAATGTGCCTACCGGAGTATAGGGCTGTAAACCGCCGCAAGTTCCGATACGTACTAATTCCAGCGAACGGAGTACGTCTTTCTCTTCTCTTGTCTGGAAATCAATATTGGCCAAAGCATCTAATTCGTTCATTACGATATCTATATTGTCGCAGCCAATACCGGTAGATACTACGCTGATTCTTTTTCCTTTATAGGTTCCGGTGATAGTCCTGAATTCTCGGCTTGAGATGTCGCATTCTTGTTTGTCGAAATGTGAGGCTACTAAAGGTACGCGCCCTGGGTCTCCCACAAGAATGATCTTATCGGCCAATTGTTCCGGCTTCACGTGAAGATGGAATACGCAACCGTCTGAATTGAGGATGAGTTCTGATGCCGCAAAGTACTTTTTCATAAGTATAATGT
>JAJPYK010000187.1:0-14934 GCA_021205005.1 Paraprevotella sp.
CATCAACCTTAAACCGATAACCGAGATACTCATATTAATAATTAACCAATTTCTGTAAAGATGAAAAAAACACTAATTCGATGTGCGGCCGTTTTATTGGCCGTCACGGGGCTTGTTCCTCAAGCAAAATCCGATACGGATATATTGAAAACGGAACAAGGCTACAACAAAATCACGCAAATGCCTACCGACTTGGAAAACTATTATTTTGTTATAGTGGACAAAGACAAAAACCTGATGATGACCTTAGGAGCTGGGGTGCATCAAGGATCCGACCGTAATACCTGGTGGTATAAGACTTCGGTGGATCCTACGACTGACTTGAATCGGCTCTGGACCATTGAACATAACGACGGTGTGAACGATCAGGCTACGGGCTATGCTTTTCGTAGCGTGGCCGACCCTACTCTTTTGATGCAGACGGAATGGAATAATGGCTATAATTTTAGAACCAACGATCAGCCGAATCCTTGCGAATGGACACAATTTCTGTTTGATTATCAAGACGGATACTGGACCTTCGAGAACGGAAAATATCCCATGTCGTCTACTGCCAGCTATAAGGGGTATATAGGTCCGTGGGATGAAGGCGACGATCCGATCAAAGACGGAGAAGAAACAGCAGCTAATAAATCCGGAGATTATATAGGTAAGTATATCCTTTATGCCATAAAGAAGACGGATTTCGTACTGCTCCGTGGAGGTGATTGTACTTACCTGATCGGTGATATTTGTCAATCGACAAGCGGATGGACTAGAAGCTATACGAGCTCAGGAGGACTAGACAATTACCAGATTCAGAATAGTGAGAATAAGAATAATGGCGACTTGAAAAGCAGTTCATATTTAGAAACTTGGACAGCTGGTAAATATAGTACGGGCAAACTGTCTTATGCCTTATCCGATCTTCCCTCTGGACATTACAAAATTTCGGCTTATACCTTCGATGGAAATAAAAGCGGAAAGGTGAATTTCTTTGCCGACAACAAGGAAGAGGTGAAGAGAGTAACTTTGGACAGCAGTACGGATCTGTTTACGTTGAGTACGATAGATGACATTACGGTGAATGATGCCGGTGTGGAAATCGGGTTGGAGATTACTGAAGACAACGTTGTCAATTGGACCGGATTAACGAATGTTCAACTACAATATCTTGGCGGACTTACGGATGCAGACGTATTGGATGAAGCCAGAAAACGTTTATATGACAAGATTCAAACCGCGGATGCCATCGATCTGGAGGTAAATGTGGGACAGGAGCCTTTCCAAATACCGGAAACAGCCGTAGATGCATTCGATGAAGCTTACGGTCAAGCTACCGGTGTCTATAATAACGTGGCTTCCAATGTATCGGAAGTCGAAGCTGCCATACAGGCTTTGGACAAAGCTATTACGGCTTACAACAATGCCGAATTGAATGCTCCGGCAGAAGGCGATAGATTCAATGTTATTCTGGCTACAAAGGATGATTATGCTTATGCCAATAAAGCGGTTACTTTCTGTAAAGGTTCTAATCCTACGCAAGGAAACTTCGCTCTCAATTATCAGGCTGAGGCCAATGCCAATTATGCTCAGGCGTTTACGTTCGAAAAGGTGACAGCCAATTTTTACTTGATGACTTTTGCAGACGAAGACGGCCAGACCTATTATGTTTGTACGGGTACTCAATGGGGAGCCGGTACGGGTGATTATGGCATCCGGGTGACGACAGACAGATCGAAGGCTTTGCCTTTCAAGATCATGGTGACTCAAAAGGAAGGTGAATACAATTTATGGAATACCGCAGCCAATCAATATATGGGAAGCCAAGATGCAGGTTTCTATACGGTGAACAGCCATATTGAGTTTTATATCCGTAAAGCTGAAAAGGCTGATGTAACGTTGACGGTGACAGATGCCGGATGGGCTACCTTGATCCTTCCTTTCCCTGCTGCCGTTCCAAGCGATATGGAAGTTTATGCCTGTAACGGTACGTCTTCGACGGAAGACGCTTCTACGGCATTGCTTACGATGGATAAAGTCGATGCAATTCAAGCCAATGTGCCGTATATCGTAAAAGCTTCGGCAGGAAAGTATGAGTTCTCAGATTACGGTCTGGCTATCCAAAATGAATATACCGAGGGTTTAATGACAGGTATTTATGCCGGTAAGACCGCGGTAGCAGGAACTTATGTTCTTCAAAACCAAGACGGGAAGGTGGGCTTCTACAAGGTGGCAGAAGGTGCAGAGCCTAAAGTAGACGCTTATCGGGCTTATATGAATGCAGATGTAGCCGAAGCTAATGTGTTAGCCTTGAATCTTCCGGACAACGATGTGACTGGAGTAGATGATGTGACAACGGACGCCGGAACGGGACCTGTGAATGTGTATAGCATCGACGGCGTTCTGGTTCGTGAGAATGTGAGAATGGAAGACGCTTTGAAAGGCTTGCATAAAGGAATTTATATTGTAAACGGTGTGAAGAAAACCGTGAAATAGAGATAATAATCATTTCAGTTTAACTTATTAAAGAATAAATGATCATGAAGAAAAGTAAATATGTGAAACCGATGACGACCATTTGCCACATGGAGACTCTCCAAATGATGGCCAGTTCAGATTTGAACCGTTATGACGATATCGCAGATAAGGATCTGGACGTATTGTTTTACGAGAATCATAATTCCACTGATATTTGGGGAAATTGATTTAAAACAACTATAGATAAGGAAAGAGAACCTCGGATAGATTTCGGAGTTCTCTTTTTCTTTTTACTTCTTTTTATGAGTGGGGGAATTCATTGCATATAGATTGCGCATTAAACCGCTGTATTTTGCTCTTTTTACGGCTGATCCCTTGAATAGAGTGCGGTAATGTTCTATGTCTAACTGCATCCAATCCTCATTCGTCATTTGGCGTAATTCGGGCCGTGGTGTGAAAGCTTCTTCCTGGGTAGGCTGTGCGAAACGCAAGTGGGGGCAGGCTTTCAGACAGCGGTCGCATCCATAGATGTAAGGTGAAAGAGCGGGGGCGCTTTCCGGAGGTATTTCTCCGCGGTTTTCAATGGTGAGATAGCTTAAACATCGGCGGGCGTCCAGGCCCTCATGCATTGATAAAGCATGGGTGGGGCAAGCTTCAACACATCGTTTACAGTTTCCGCAGTGGGGGACGGCGATAGGAGTATCATAGCGATCGGCCGGATGGGAAAGGAAGAGCTCGCCGAGGAAAAAAGTGCTACCTGCGTGAGGGATGATCAGTTGGGTATGTCGTCCGATCCATCCTATACCGCATCGCCAAGCCCAATAACGTTCCAATATAGGAGCAGTATCGCAAAAAGCACGTCCGGATAAGGATGGGGTCAGTTGTTGAAGATGAATGAGTAGCATTTGCATCTTGTTACGCATGACTTCATGGTAATCCTTTCCGTAGGCGTACCAAGCGATTTGCATTCTATCCTCAGGAATAAATGTGGTCGGATAATAGTTGAGAGCTACGCTAACGACGGTATGGCAGCCTTCTACCAAAAGTCGAGGATCGAGACGTTTATCCTCATGGCGTGCTAAGTAACTCATCTCCGCCTGACGTCCTTGGCTGATCCATTGCCTGAAAAAAGAGGCATGAGACGGATCAACAAGGTGTGCCGGGGCCAGTCCGCAAGCAGAAAGAGGGTGTGTCATAATTCAAATTTTGAGATTGACAACTTATAATCTGTAAGTATCCTCCGTTGAACTAAGCAAAAACAACCTTATAAAGCTCTCCACGAAGCTCTATATGGTTGTTTTTATTGAATGAAGTTTCTGATTATTACTTTTTCAAAGTGCTTTTTGAATTATGACACACCCTCTTAATCTGGCGGTTGGAAAGCATTAATTCTTGATCCTCCATCTGTCGTTTTTATTCCAAAACATAGAACGTATACCCTTGCTCCACAAGCCATTGTAGTGACTCCGGCAATGCTGTCTGTAGTTTATCGATACTTTTCAAAGAATCATGGAAAGTGATGATAGACCCGTTGCGGGTATAACGTTTGACGTTATCTACCACGTCTTTGGCTGTGACTCTTTTACTGTAATCGCGTGTCACTACATCCCACATGACAATGCGGTAGTGCTTCTTGAGCAGTTTGAACTGCAACAACCTCATCCAACCGTGAGGAGGTCGGAACAGATTCGTTTGTAACAGGCGGTTGGCCTTGTCTGCATTTTCCAAGTATTCCTTACAAGAATGCTTGAATCCTCCTATGTGGTTGAATGTGTGATTCCCGATGCGATGACCGCGTTCTACCACCATACGGTAGATCTCGGGATATTTGTGCACATTATCTCCCACCATGAAGAAAGTGGCCTTGATTCCGAAGCTGTCCAACGTTTCAAGTACGAATGGAGTTGCTTCGGGTATCGGCCCATCGTCGAATGTCAGATAAACCGCCTTTTTCTTGCGGCTCATGCGCCAAATAGCAGTGGGATAGAGCCACCGCAGGAATATTGCGGGTTGTTCTATGAACATGGACTTACTTTCCTGTTAAAGACTTTGCAGATTGACACCGCGCTGTTGGCAACGCGAAGCATAGTTGTTTGTCGTCATTCGGTATTCGTCTGCTTTCTTTTTATCAGAAGGTGCCAATGTCCGGGCAATGTCGTCCAACACGTAGAGGTTTATCATACAATCGCGTGAGTATTGTAACAATCGCGGCGTGCTGAGACTCAGATACCATTCCAAGTATTCCTTTGCATTTTTTCCTACGGCATCGATAATCTTCTCGCCTTCGGCTTTATGCCCTAACTTCAACCATACTTCAGCCAGATCAATGGAACTGCCCATGTAGTCGTGAGGAACGACGCTGGCCGGGATCTCCTGTTCTGCTCGAGTCACTACTTTCAATGCCTTGTCCTTCTTGCCCTCGGCCAAAAGCTGTTTAGCCAATTGAGAGAATAGTCGGCGATGAGTATAACACATGCGCATGACCGTTTCATCAAGATATACGTCCGGATATTTTTTCAATCCTCCGTATTTAAACTTGTTCATCATGTTGTTGTACATCCGTTCGGAGTCTACCGTACGTCCGCTCTTCTTCGTATCGAACGGCGTAATACGTGAAGCAAGGCCTTCTTGTACGAAGTTGTCTCCAAGATGTCCGTAATTGTCGGCTCCTACTGTCGTGGACATGTAAAGCGGACGTTCCCAATTGGCTTGTGAGAGCATCTCTAACATCATCATTTCGTTCTTGTATACGGCACGTTTGCCTTTGAGCGAGATGTGCATGACATCAGGGATCGAATCAGCGGCAATCATCATGCCGGAACGTTTTACGGCTTCTTTATCTACCGTGATGACGATGCTGTCTGTGGGGAATATCTGCAAATCCGTATTGTCGTTCAAGATCCAATGTTGGATGATATTCTTCAATTCATATGGATTGTCTCCCAACAACTTCTTTAATTCTTCCGGCTGGTCTTTATAATAATCCATCACTTGTTTAAGTGCGTCCGGCTGTACCGGAATGCCTTCCCGTGTGCCGGTAACGTACTGTAAACGAGTCCAGCTGATGGGCAACGAAGGAGAATCGTAGGCCGGCCGTTTCATCTGATCAATATACCAGTCTGTTTGCAGGTAACTCAGATTGCAGACACGTGCATCCGTACGGACACCTTCCGTCTCCTGATTATACCATAATGGGAATGTATCGTTATCTCCGTTAGTGAAGATGACGGGATTTCCCTTGTCATCCATAGAGTTTAGATAATTTTGTCCGAAATCGCGGCATGTGTAACGATGGCTACGGTCATGATCGTCCCATGTTTGTCCGGCCATTTGAATCGGTACGAGTAATGCAAGCAGACTGACCAATATGGCTGCAGGCAGTTCTGCTGTGCGGAAACGTTTCAGGAAATCAATAATAGCGGCTACGCCCATGCCTACCCAGATGGCAAAAGCATAGAATGAACCGGCGTAAGCGTAGTCTCGTTCTCGAGGTTGCAACGGAGTTTGATTCAGATAAATCACAATGGCTATTCCCGTCATGAAGAACAGGAAGAATACGACCCAAAACTGCTTTACTCCTTCTTGGTTCTTGTAGGCTTGCCAGAATAAACCGATCAGTCCTAAGATCAGGGGCAGACAGTAAAAGACGTTATGACCCTTGTTGTTCTTTAATTCAGTCGGTAATTTGCTCTGATCACCCAGTCGTGCGTTGTCGATGAAAGGAATGCCGGTCAGCCAATTTCCTTTCTCCAATTCTCCATTTCCTTGTATGTCGTTTTGTCGTCCGGCAAAGTTCCAGAGGAAGTAGCGAAAATACATGAAGTTAATTTGGTAACTGAGGAATAAATACAAGTTTTCAGCTTGTGTGGGCATTTTTACCATAACGGTCTGTCCGTACTGGTCGTAAGGTACTTGTTTGCCTTTCACTCCTCCCATCCAATCTTCATAAGCCTGTACATGGTCGGCACGGTCGGAATACATACGTGGGAATAGCATATTCTGAGCGTACTCCAATTCCTTATCATAATATACGATACGATAAGCATCCTTCTCATTCGCATAGTGCTTTTCGACGCGTTGATATACGGGTGCTCCTTCTTTATATTTCGGTGCATAGTACCCGTCCCCCGTCGGTTCATACTTTACTTTCGATGTATAGGCTTGTCCATAGAAAAGCGGACGGCTGCCGTATTGTTCTCGGCTCAGATACTGTCCTAAAGTAAATATGTCCTCTGGCGAGTTTTGATCCATCGGAGGATTGGCCGTAGAACGGATCACGATGAGCGAGTAACTGGAGTATCCGATCATGATCATCAACATGCAAAGCAAAGAGGTATTCAATACTCTGGGGCTGACCAATGGTTTACCTAATACTTTACGGTTAATGACAAAGGCTAAAACGGCCAATACAATGATGCCGATAATAAAACTACTCCACCCATATCCATAGAACGGTATACCTAACATGGCCACGGATAAAAGGAAGGAGATATTCATGCGGCGGCGGTTCTTTTGGACAATTGTTTCTCGTATGGCCCAAAGTACCACGATGATTAGGCAGAAGATATAGAAAATCAAACCGGTATTGAACGGAAGTCCCAATGTATTGACAAAGAAGAGTTCAAACCATCCCCCTACTTTTACGATACCGGGTACAATGCCATAAAGTACGGCTGTCACCAAAATAAAAGAAGCAATTAAGGCTAAAATGGACCCTTTCAGATTCGCATCGGGATGCTTCTTATAATACCAAATCAGAACGATAGCAGGCAAGCACAATAAATTCAGTAGATGTACGCCGATAGACAGTCCCGTAAGGTAAGAAATGAGAACCAACCAACGATCGCTATGCGGTTCATCGGCGTGATCGTCCCATTTTAGTATCAGCCAAAAGACCAATGCCGTAAATAAAGAAGAGTAAGCATAGACTTCACCTTCTACAGCACTGAACCAAAAGGTGTCACTGAAAGTATAGACTAAAGCACCCACCAAACCGCTACCTTCTATAGCGATCAGCTTGGCCGTAGTCATTTGGCTGTAGTCTTTGCATATTAATTTTCGGGTTAGATGTGTGATGCTCCAGAACAAAAACAAAATACAGCCTCCACTCATCAAAGCAGACATGGTATTTACCATGCGTGCTACCTGAGAGGGATCACTGGCAAATTGCGAAAAAAGGTTGGCTGTGAGCATAAAGAACGGTGCACCGGGCGGGTGTCCAACTTCTAATTTATAGCCGGTTGTGATGAATTCCGGGCAGTCCCAGAAACTGGCCGTCGGTTCAATTGTGGAACAGTATACCCACGCTGCAATCGCAAATGTAATCCAACCCACCAGGTTGTTTACAAGTTTGAACTGTTTCATTGTTTTGTTCTTATTTTATTTTAATAGTTTCACTTGGTCTGCAAAATTAGTAACTTTTTCTTTCCTATACGGTTCTTTTCCGAACTTTAAAAGGTTTAGGTGCCGTTTTAACTATGTTTGTGAGATTGAAGTACGCGGTGAGGAAAATCTCCATGTCCTATCAGTTCGATGGGGCATTTGAAATTGTCTTCTATCCAGCCTTCCGGTAATTCTGTATCGGGATGATAGTCGAGAGTTCCGTTGACGCAAGCTATAGAGCGTACATTTTGCAGTACAGATTCCAAGTCATGACTGACTAAGATGATGGCGCTTTTTCGATTAAATTCTTCTAATTGTTGATAGAGCTGCGCTTCAAATTGTTTATCAATGTAGGTGTTAGGTTCATCCAAGATCACGACATCCGGTTCAGAAATGACGGCACGCCCCAATAATACTCGTTGGAGTTGTCCTCCGCTAAGTGTACCTATCGGGCGATGGCTAAGAGAGGTTAGTCCCATACGCTCGAGCATTTCCTGAACGGCATGATGTTGCGCTTTAGAGTAGCGTTTCCAAAAACTTTTCTTCAGTCCGGATAATATGACCTCGTATACAGAGATGGGAAAGTCTTTGTCTATATGGCTATACTGAGGAAGATAACCCATTCGAATGGAAGGAACAGACATACCATTATGGTAGAATGAGATTGTGCCCGACATGCTTTTTTTCAGTCCGAGTATGGTCTTGATCAGTGTGGTTTTTCCTCCACCGTTCGGGCCGATAATGCCTAAAAAGTCTCGTGAATATACTGTCAGATTGATGTCGCGTAATACTTGTTTGCCGTTGTATTCTACTTGAATGTGACTAAGTTGTATGATCGGTTCGTTCATTGTTCTTGCAGTGTGTGGGCGATTTTAAGCATTTCATGTTTCCAATCGGGAGAAAGAGGATTGATGTCGATTAAACGAGTTCCTGTTTCTTTAGCTATAATTTCAGCGTTTTTTCTGTCGAACTCCTGTTGCCTGAAGATGATCTTCACGTGGCGAGCTTTGCATTTCTGTATCAATTGAACCAATTGGGAAGGAGAGGGTTCTTTACCGTCGGTTTCGATAGTAATCTGTTCCAGTCCGTAGTCTTTGGCAAAATAGGTCAATGTCGGGTGATAAATCAGAAAGGCTCTTTGTGGCAGATGGTCCACTAATTTATGTATACTGTCATCCGTTGTTTGTATGTCAGCTAACAGCCGATTGAGATTCGATTGAAATTTTTGGGCGTGTGTCGTGTCGATTCGGCAAAGTGCGGTACAAATGTTTTGTGCTATGGTTTTCATATTCCGGGGAGAGGTCCATACGTGAGGATCGGCTTCATCTATTGAAGAATGAAGATTTCCATGGTGGTACTCTTTCATGTACCGGATGTTTTCCGAGGTTTTCACGAAAGGAATATTCGGCGCTGTTTGTTGCAGTTTAGGAAGCCAAGTGCGCTCAAATCCCAGTTCGCCCACACTAAAATAAATGAGGCTTTCATTGAGCTTCATCATTTGTTCGGGAGTCGGTTCATAAGTTTCAGGACTGCTGCCTTTGGGCACGAACGTTATGACGTTAAACTCATCTCCTGCAATTTGTTCTGTAGCGTAGCGCAAAGGATCTATAGATATAGTGATGGTTTTATGTTCTTTTTCATTTTGGGGGGTCGATGCCTGCGGACGGCATCCGGCGCATAAGACGAGCCCAAGGACCAATCCGTAAAAATAGGAGTGCATGTTCATTCTCATTAGAATAAAGTAACGATATAGACTAATATGGCGTAGCGTATTAACTTGCCGATCGTGATGGAGATTAGGCAGACGAACCAATTGGCCCGCATAAATCCTAAAGCTACGGAGATGGCATCACCGATAACAGGGACTACACATAGTATTTCGCCGGCACAAGCTCCTATTCGCTCCATCCAATGCTGGGCCTTTTCTACGCTTTCTCGTTTTACATGCAGATATTTTTCAATCCATTCCATACGTCCGAGGCGTCCTAAACCATAATTAAACATGCTTCCTCCTACATTTCCAATCGTACCCCATATAAGGAGCATGACAGGATTCAGTCCGGCCAATTGTAGCCCGACCATGACAGCCTCCGAACTGAATGGAAATATACTGGCGGCTAAAAATGCAGCCAAGAACATACCCCAATAGCCGTACTGTATCAGAAAATGGACCACTGCATCCATAAAGTTAAACAGGTTAATGCAGCCAGCGCTACCAGAAACAGAATAAATAACGAATTGGAGAACCGACTACTGGTTAAGGCAAAATAGTGAGCAAGTATAGGAGCTGAGTTCATGATCAGAAGTCCGAGAAGTACATCGAAATGGATCGGTTGGAACCCTAAAAATAAGGCGATGAGGAATTCCTGGGTCAGAATGAGATACAATAACATCCGAGTGCGTATCTTATCATTGAAACTGGTGCGGATGCAATGTAAAGCCGCTATGATGGTGAACAAGGCCACAATAACGACCATACTGACTTGCAAAAAGTCAAAATGAAGATAGTTATTGATACTTATCGGCTGAAAAAGAGTCAGCTTCAGGAAATGGTCTGTGAACTTATCGAAGCCGTTCAGATAGAAGAAATAACCGGCCAGGAACCAATAAGGAACGGCTAACCCGATGACGGCTGCCCAAAATGTCCTCCATGTCAATGAGCGGAGATACACGATGGTATACCATAAGTAAAACGGAACAAAGTATAGTAGTTGGGGAAAGAATACACTACCTATGCTCAAACAGAGGTAAGCATGGAATATAGGAACAACGGCGTTTATCTGTTGATAGGATTTGAACAACAAATAGTAAGAGGATAATGTCAGGCAAACCACCAAAGAACTTTCCTGAAAGCGATGCAGTCCGAATGCGGCGCCCATTAAAAGCAGATAAATAGATGAGGTCATCCGGCTGCGTATACGAATCAAAGCGTTGGCGTTATTGGTTTCTACCCACACATAAGTCGTCAGTCCGCAAATGATCCATCCCCACAAGAGATCGTAATTATGGATTCCTTCAGAAAACCATAAGAGTGTGGAGATAAGAGCAGCAACAGGCTGTGTGGCACTACTTGTCGCTACTTTGTTTTGGAATCGGTTTTTTCTCATCAGCGGTTAAAGATCTTGTCCAATGTCGGATCGGAAATATTTCTTTTCAAAATGTATTTTCTGTGCCTGACTGAAAGACTGTTTCAAGGCCTCTTCTTTGTTGAGTCCATAGGAACTGACGGCTATGACACGTCCCCCCGCCGTTTCTATTCGACCGTCCTTTATGGCTGTTCCTGCATGGAATACCACGCTGTTTTGCACTTCTTCAATACCCGTGATGGGAAATCCCGTTTCATAGGCTTCCGGATATCCGCCGGATACGAGCATGACACATACGGCACTACGATTATCTATCTCCAAAGGTTTTCGGTCGAGGTTGCCTTGGGCGACGCCTTCTAACAAGTCTACCAGATCGCTTTTGATACGGAGCATGACGCTTTCCGTTTCAGGATCTCCCATGCGTACATTGTATTCTATGACCATCGGTTCTCCTTGTACATTGATCAGCCCGAAAAAGATGAATCCTTTATAATCAATACCTTCTTGTTTGAGGCCTTCTACGGTAGGACGGATAATCCGGTCTTCTACTTTCTTCATCCATTCCGGCGTGGCAAAAGGAACAGGAGATACACTGCCCATGCCTCCGGTGTTGAGCCCCGTATCATGTTCTCCTATACGTTTATAGTCTTTCGCCTCGGGGAGAATTTTATAATGTGTGCCAGTGCCATCGGTCAGGACGAAGACTGAACATTCTATGCCACTGAGAAATTCTTCAATGACTACCGATGAAGAGGCAGCACCGAACATTCCGCCTAACATGTCTCTCAATTCTCTGCGGGCTTCGTCTAATGTGGGTACGATCAGTACCCCTTTTCCGGCACAAAGTCCGTCTGCTTTTAACACATAGGGCGGTTGTAAGGTCTCTAAGAATTTTAACCCTTCGTCTAATGTTTCGCCGGTGAATGTGCGATAGGCTGCTGTCGGAATGCCGTGACGTTGCATGAAAGCCTTGGCAAAGTCTTTACTGCCTTCCAATACGGCCCCTTGTCGGGATGGGCCGATGAGAGGGATATTCTTCAGTTGCATGTCATTGTGGAAGAAGTCGTATAGACCTTTTACCAACGGATCTTCCGGACCTACTACCACCATGTCTATATCGTTGCTGAGAACGAACTGCCTGATGCCGTTAAAATCATCGGCTTTGAGCGGAATATTAGTTCCGACAGTGCTTGTTCCGGCATTTCCCGGAGCGATATAAAGATGGTCCACTTTCGGACTTTGGGCTATTTTCCATGCCAATGCGTGTTCGCGCCCTCCGCTTCCCAACAATAATATGTTCATATGCTTATGATTTTTATTTCAGATAATCTTCAAAGTATTGCGTGATACGTTCATGTAAATGTATACGGTCAGTTCCCATCATGTTGTGTTCGTCACCTGGGTAGGTGAAGAAATCTGGTTGTGTTCCGGCGTCAATGCAGGCACGTAAAAATGACAAGGAATGTTGCGGCATACATACAGGATCGTTGTAACCGATGATAATTTGCAGTTTACCTTTCAGGTTTCCGGCTTTTAGGCGGAGATTGCTGCCTTTGTATCCTTCCGGGTTATCTTGGGGACGATCCATGTAACGTTCACCGTACATCACTTCATAGTATTGCCAGTCGATGACAGGACCTCCGGCGACACCGACTTTGAACACATCGGGATAAGTGGTCATCAGATTGGTCGTCATGAAACCTCCGAACGACCATCCATGTACGCCTAACCGGTTGGCATCAACGTAAGGGAGTGATTTCAGAAACTTCACGCCTTCCATTTTATCTTTCATTTCTTCCACGCCTAAATGGCGGAATGTTACATTCTCGAAGTCAAGGCCGCGGAACTCTGATCCCCGATTATCGAGGATAAACATAAGATAGCCTTTTTGAGCCATATAGATTTCCCAACCGCGAGCGAAGTAGTTGCGACTGGCTTCCACCATATGGGCATGAGGGCCTCCGTAGACATAGACTATGGCCGGATATTTTTTATTCGGGTCGAAGTTTACGGGCTTGACCATACGGTAATAAAGATCTGTTTTTCCATCAGCGGCTTTGATGCTGCCACATGTGATTTCCGGAACATTGTAATCTTTCCAGGGATCCTCGGATGAGAGTAAGCGACGTTTCTTTCCGTTCTTGGTTTCTATGATATCGATATTGCGCGCTATGGTCGGTGAAGAATACATATCAACCAGAAGGCTTCCGTCAGAACTTAAGTCGGCATTGTGTACGCCCTTACCGTCATCCAACAACGTGCGTTTTCCTCCCGTTACTTTGACCTTATATAGATTGGACTGCAAAGGATGAAGTTCGTTGCTGCAATAGATGATACTTTTTTCTTTTACGTCGAAACCGACGACCTCTTTTACGACCCATGATCCGACGGTAATCGGGCTGACTTTCACATGCTCTCGACAGCTACCTCCGCCCGACATCTTTTGTTCTGACGTATCACAAGGCGATTTAAGATCGAACAGATATAAATGATTATAACCGTCACGTTGACTTTGATAGACACACTTATTGCTGTCCCATGGCAGGAATAATAGACCATGTTGAGGCTCTACGTATTTGGGATGATTTTCTTCGTAGATGACGGTTTCCCGTTGTCCTGTTGTTGCGTCATAACGAACGACGTGTGCATGATTCTGGTCTCGGTTGAGTTCGATCCCGTAGATTTTTTTGTTGTCGGGACTCCAGGTGATATTGGTGAAATAGCGGTCGGTAGGGTCACCGGTTTGCAACCAGACCGTTTTTTGCGTGGCAGGAGTAAAAATTCCTATTGTGACTTTGTGCATGGCTTCGCCCGCCATCGGATATTTGCAGGAATAAGTAGAAGCTATGCGTGTGTTGATATCCACCTGAGGATAGTCCGGCACCATACTTTGGTCCATACGATAGAAAGCCAACTGTTTGCCGTCCGGACTCCAGAACGTACCTTTGTCGATGCCGAATTCGTTGCGATGTACGGCTTCTCCGTAGACTAAATCGTTGCTGCCGTCGGTCGATACGGGCATGCGTGTACCGTCGGCTTGTATCACATACAGATTCTTTTGCCATGTGAAAGCTAAGTTTTTTGATCTGCTCGATCGATCCAGATTTGAGGCATCGGCCGGATATTCTTGCTCCCAGACCTTTTTGCCGCCTTTGAAGTCTAATAGGATATATTTTCTCATATTCGTGTGGTCTGATGCCTGTCCACCGGATATGGTTACAGCCACGTACGGTCGGTCAGGATCCGGGAAAGTTACGGTCAGTCCGTTACGGAAGAGGGCCGAATCTCCTTTTGCGTCTAACCAGCGGTTCAGTTGCGCCACAGTAAACAGTTCCGTTTTTTCCCCGCTTTGCGGATTGATCTCGAAACAAGTGTCTACCGTTGTTTCAAGGCAATGGTTTCCCCACCATGTCGTATACATGTACTGAGGTTGCATGGAATAGAATGTGCTTCCGCCCGGAATCAAATCCTCCAGCGTAAATTCTTTTTTCTCTTGTGCCATAGAAAAGATAGAAAGAATGGAAAGTAGAAACAGTAGATTAATCTTCTTCATCATTCGAGTTGTTTTTACGATTCCTGCTAAATGGCCTTTTGTCACGTTCAAACGTTTTACGGCCATGTTCAGAAGGCCTGCTTTCGCGTTTAAACGGACGTTTGTCGAACGACGATTTCCCGTCTCGTTCGTCGCGCTGACGTTTGTCATAAGAGTGGCTGCTGCGCTGGCGTTCGTCCCGTTCTCCAAAGATTTTTCTTTTCATCGGATAATCGCATTCTTCTTCATCATCGATGGAACGCTTGAACTCCCGGTGAGCCTAGAAGCGGTGTTTCTCCGCCATTTGACGGAGTTCCTCGTCGGTCTTGATTTCACCGCCTTCGGCACGCATATCCTTATATTTCCCGCTAAAGATCGGGTATCTAAGGAACTCACATTCCAATGAACCGTTGTACAACTGAATTTTAATTGAAGGTTTCAAACAGATTTGCTCGAAACATTCCTCACTATAAA
>JAJPYK010000187.1:14944-16903 GCA_021205005.1 Paraprevotella sp.
TGTCCTGTGTGGTGATGCTTTCTCCGTAATGCTGATTGGTGATAATGATGCTTTTTTCTTTCGGTTGCGTGAATTGGTGAAAATCTTGTTGCTTGATCTCGATTTCTTTGCCCAAACCTGCGGCTTTGACGTTGCGTGTGGCGATGTCTACCGCATTGCGATTGATGTCGTAACCATATATTTTATGGGCGAACTCGCGTTCTTGAGAGTCGTCGTTATATATTTGGTCAAACAATTCTTTATCAAAATCAGTCCATTTCTCAAAAGCATATTCCTTGCGGAATACACCCGGCGCAATTCCCCGGGCGATGAGGGCGGCTTCGATAGCGATCGTGCCCGATCCGCACATCGGGTCTATCAGGTCACATTCGCCGTTCCAGCCTGTCAGGAGGATCATTCCGGCAGCTAAGACTTCATTGAGCGGGGCCTCTACTGTTTCTTGTCGGTAGCCGCGACGGTGAAGCGATTCTCCGGAACTGTCCAAAGAGAGGGTGCAATTGTTTTCTGCGATATGGATATTCAGTTGCAGGTCGGGGTTGCTTACGCGGATATTGGGGCGCGTGCCGGTTTTTTCACGAAAAAAGTCCACAATGGCGTCTTTCACTTTATAAGCTACGAACTTGCTGTGGCGGAATTCTTGGGAGAAAACTACGGAATCTACGGCAAAGCTTGTCTCGTTGTTCAGGTATTGCGTCCAGTCTATGGCTTTGACTGCATTATATACCTGATCGGCCGAGTCTGCTTTGAAATGTTTAATAGGTTTAAGGATGCGGATGGCGGTACGCAGGGCAAAGTTAGCTCGGTACATCAATTCTTGATTACCTGTGAAAGATACCATTCTGCGTCCCGTCTGGATGTTGTTTGCTCCCAAAGCGGTCAGCTCTTTGGCCAAAACGTTTTCCAATCCTTGGAATGTTTTGGCGATGAGTTCAAATTCGGTTTCCATTGTGTGAGTTTGTTCGATGGATGCTTGTTTATCTAATTGATTAATAAATTATTTGTATTTTTCTTGTATAAGCCGTGCGCCGGCTGCGACGTTTTCCGTCACCCAGATATTTCCTCCGATGGTGGCGCCTTTTCCTATGGTAATTCTTCCTAGTATGGTGGAGTTTGCGTAAACGATTACGTCATCTTCCAGTATAGGGTGGCGGGGAATGCCTTTGATGGGATGCCCGTTGTCGTCGAGAGGGAAGCTTTTGGCTCCTAAGGTCACGCCCTGATAAAGTTTGACCCTGTTGCCGATAATGCAGGTCGCTCCGATAACGACTCCCGTACCATGGTCTATCGTGAAGTGATGTCCTATCTTGGCAGCCGGATGGATGTCGATGCCGGTTTCCGAATGCGCCATTTCCGTGATGATGCGGGGGATTAAAGGTACACCCAGCAAGAGCAGTTCATGGGCGATGCGATAGTTGCCCAATGCCTTGATGATAGGATAGCAACTGATGATTTCGCCGTAGGATTCGGCTGCAGGGTCTCCGTTATAAGCCGCTTCTACGTCTGTGGCCAACACTGCGCGCAGGTTGGGCAAGCGGCTGATGAATTGTCCGGCCAGATCAATGGCCTGCTCCCGATGGGTTTCGCACGCTGTGTCGGATAATATCCGGTTTTCTTCCCGATCCTCTTCGGCGAAACACAGTCCGGCTTGTATCTGGTCTGTCAATAGATTGTAAAGACGTTCGATATCGACGCCGATATGATAGGCAATAGTATGGTGATTGACGGTAGACTGTCCGTAGAAGCCCGGAAAAAGAATGGCACGGCATAATTCTATGATTTCATGCAAAGCTTTTCCCGAGGGGAGGGGATCTCCGTCCTTATGTTCATGAAACAACCCCTTTAGTGACGCAGATGTAGATAATTCCGTCACAGTCTGTGCCAAAAGGCGGGTGAAGTTCAATGGGCTCATTGATTTGGGATATGTCTATTTAATGGGGCAAAGATAGAGAAAAAAAATGA
>JAJPYK010000063.1 GCA_021205005.1 Paraprevotella sp.
CAAAAATTCAAAAAGAATTAAAATTTAGCCAAGATCAGTAAATCATGTCGCTTCAAGAGCGAGAAGAAAGAAAATTTTAGGTTTGACCAAAGGTTATTTCGGTGCACGTAAAAATGTTTGGACCGTAGCCAAGAATACTTGGGAGAAGGGTTTGACTTACGCGTTCCGTGACCGCCGCAATAAAAAACGTAACTTCCGCGCTTTGTGGATCCAGCGTATCAATGCTGCCGCACGTTTGGAAGGTATGTCTTATTCCCAGTTGATGGGGGCTTTGCACAAAGCTGGCATTGAGATTAACCGCAAGGTTCTTGCCGATTTGGCCATGAATCATCCGGAAGCTTTCAAGGCTGTGGTTGCCAAAGTGAAGTAAGGAAATAATTTTCAAAAGGATTTTAAGATAAACGGTGTATTGCTTGTCAATACACCGTTTTTTGTTTTACTTTGCAATGTTGTATATTTAGATTTGTTTCAAGCATTAAATTAAACTATGGTTTTAATGGAAAGAAGATGGAAAGACTATGCCATGCTCACTTTAAAGGGGATGGCTATGGGAGCGGCCGACGTCGTGCCCGGCGTCTCCGGAGGGACGATTGCTTTTATTGTCGGGATCTACGATGAACTGATCAATTCGATCAAAAGCATCAATCGGAGTTCACTGACTTTGTTGTTCACGGGTAAGTTCGGCGCATTTTGGAAAGCCATTAACGGCAGTTTCCTGTTTCCTTTGATTCTGGGCTTTGCTATCAGCATTTTCTCGTTAGCTAAGTTGATTACCTATCTACTGACTACTGAACCGATATTGGTGTGGTCTTTCTTTTTCGGTCTGGTTTTAGCCTCCACTTGGTTCGTTTCCAAGGATATCAAAGAGTGGAATTGGAAGACTGTTTCGGGGTTTATCATAGGAGGCGTGGTAGCTTATTATATTACGGTGGCCACTCCGGCCGAAACCTCCACGAATCTGTTTTTCATCTTTATATGCGGAGCCATTGCGATTTGCGCCATGATTCTTCCGGGGATTTCCGGCAGTTTCATTCTCGTGCTTTTAGGGAAATATTTCTATATCATGGATGCCGTGAAGACGTTCGACTGGCTGGTGCTCGGTGTGTTTGCGGTCGGTGCGCTGTTAGGCATCACGAGTTTCTCAAGGATCTTGTCTTATGCTTTGAAACATTTCCGGAACATTACCTTGTCCGTGCTTTCCGGTTTCATGCTCGGTTCGTTGAATAAGGTATGGCCGTGGAAAGAAGTGAAGAATATCATGGCGGACGGACACCCGATGGTTATGGAGCATAATATCGCGCCGAATACGGCCGTAACCGAAGCTATCGTGTTGATGTTGATCGGAGTCTTCATCGTTTACGTATTGGAGAAAATCTCGGCAAAGAAAACTTAAACTTAGATTCAGACTCAACCATGTACAAGAAAAAATATTTTTGGCTGCTGGCTGCTTTGTGCTTTGTTACGCTATTTTTGTTTCTGGGACTGACTCTTTTCAACACGAAAGGAGAGCCGCGAGAGGCTGTGGTGGCACTCTCCATGTTGCAACAAGGCAATTGGATATTGCCGGTGAACGACGGAGTGGAACTGGCTTTTAAGCCTCCTTTCTTTCATTGGTGCGTGGCGACGATCTCCATTCTGGTCGGTATGGTGAACGAGTATACCTCCCGTATGCCGTCGGCTTTGGCTTTGACGGCCATGGTGCTGGCCGGTTACGTGTTTTACGCCAAAAGGCGCGGTTCTGAAGTCGCCTTGTTGGCCGCTCTCCTTACGTTGACCAATTTTGAAGTGCATCGCACCGGAGTGGCCTGTCGGGTGGACATGGTACTGACGGCCCTGATGGTCATCGCGCTTTATCAGCTTTACAAGTGGGGCGAGAAGGGACTGAAAGGCGTTCCCGTCTGGGCCATATTCTGTTTGAGTGCGGCTTTTCTGACCAAAGGCCCTGTCGGTGTGGTATTGCCATGCCTTGTTCCGGCCTTGTTCTTATGGATACGCGGCATGCGTTTCGCACGCATCTTTTTTTCGTTTCTGGGCGTAGCCGTTGTGTCGTGCATCCTGCCCGCCTTGTGGTATGGGGCCGCTTATCATCAGGGAGGCGATCATTTCCTCCGGCTGGTGATGGAGGAGAACGTCTATCGTTTTTTAGGAAAGATGACCTATGAAGCCCATGAAAATCCGATATGGTATAATGTGGTGACGGTGGTGGCCGGTTATGTTCCTTATACTTTGCTCCTTTTGGTATCTCTGTTCTTTCTGAGATATCATGCCCTCGGGGGGGGGGAGAGGCTCATGGCGTTCCCGCTTCTCGGCCTATATCCGCCGTATGGACGATACCCGTCTCTATTCACTGTTGTGCATCGCGGTTATTTTCGTGTTTTATTGCATTCCCAAAAGCAAGCGTAGCGTCTATTTGCTGCCTATATATTCTTTTATCGCTTATTTTCTGGCCGAATACATATTTTATTTACGCCGCTGTCATTTGAATGCCTTGCGTATTTTCGGTAGCATCATGGCCGGGTTGGCCATCCTGTTGTTGCTCGTCTTCGGGGCCGTGCGCATGAATTGGGTGCCCGAATCCCTGTTCGGCGGGCATCATGCGACCGAAAATATCGCTTATCTACATGCTTTGAGAGACTTCCCGATGACGGTATGGGCGGCTGTGGTAGCTGTTCTGCCTGTGCTGGCTGCCGTCTGGTATATCAAAGTGCAACGTCGCCACGCGGCCTGCAACGATCTTATTTACGCTTTTGTTGCGGTGATCTTCTCTATTTTCTTCACTCTCGACGGCTTATATCAGCCCCGAATTCTGAATGTCAAGTCCGACAAGGCCGTGGCCGAAGCTGTGGCCCGGATCGTACCCCGAGGCCGTTTATACTCCTATCGTACCGATGTGGTGGAAGGCGACCGCATGCATCCGTTTACGATACTGTTTCTTTGAGTGTGTCTGATTGAAGGCACAAAAAAGGGACCTGACC
>JAJPYK010000203.1 GCA_021205005.1 Paraprevotella sp.
GGATAAAATACTGTTGGCCGTTCTTTTTTCCGCAAGTGTCGGATCGGGAGATCCCTCTGTTATCGCTATTCCCGGATACCGAAGCGATATATCGTCGTCTGTCTGTACTCCTGCCCCGGGCGGATGATGCACGAAGGGAAATCGGGATGCGACGGTGTATCGGGATAATACAGCGTCTCCAAGCATACGGCGGTATCGGGACGGAAGTAATAACCGGCAGTGTAGAGCAATACGGACGGCAGGTCGGTTTCCACGGTCAGTGTGCGTCCCGTGTCTGGATCTAGCAGACAGGCCGCCTCGGTTATCGTATCCGACGGGACGGATTTGAGTATATAACAATGGTTATATCCTTTGTTCCGGCGCAGTTGGATATGGTCGGTATAAAGGTCTTTTCCTATGGCTTTTCCTTCGGTGAAGTCAAAAGGCGTACCGTAGACATCAGTCCGCAGACAGGTGGGAATAAAATCTTTTGTCGTGTCCAAAATCGTATGCGAAGGAATGCGCAGGATATGCCTCGTGATTTTTTCTCCTTTTCCGCTCAGATTGAAATAAGCGTGGTTCGTCAGATTCAGATACGTGGTCCTGTCGGTCCGGCCGCGATAGTCAATGCGCAACTCGTTCCGTTCGTTCCAACGATAGGTCACCGTGACCTGCACGTTTCCGGGATAGCCCCCTTCCCCGCCTGGAGAGAACACGGTGAATGTGACGCCGTCTTTTTGTTCGCTCCAGTTCCAAAGCTTCTGGTGGAAACCGGACCACCCGCCGTGATTCGAATTTTCCCCGTCATTTTTTTCCAAATGGTAGATCGTGCCGTCCAACGTGAATTGAGCCAGGGCGATGCGATTAGCGAAACGCCCGACAACGGCTCCCATATAAAAGTTGTCTTCCCACAATCGTGACGGGCGAAGCAATACGTTCTCCAACCGTCCTGTCGCATCGGGAACGGCGGCAGCCAGCCATCGGGCTCCCCAGTTGGTCAGTTCTACATAAGCTCCGCTGGAATTCTTCAGTCGGAATATGCAGAGGGGAAGCCCGGTACCGGTCTGCCGGGTCAGCATGCTTTCGATTCGCATAAATTACGGTGGATTTGTGCGCCTTGGTGATTGGGGTCTAACGCAAGTACCTGGTCTAAAAAGTCGGCGGCGCATACTTCGTCGTGCAATCCCAGATGTCCCAGTCCCATCACGTAGTTGCAATGTATGGCGTTGCGTTTGTCCAGATTATCATCCCCAATGGCCAGGTCGGGCAAAGACACGGCAAAGTAGTCGATGCGACAATGGTCGAACAGATGTGTCTCTCCGTGACTGATGAGTTTGTTGAAACAACTTCTGGCTTTGTCTTCCCGGTCGAGCGCACGCCAAGCCAATCCCTGATAGAAAATCTTGTCCGGCTGCGGATCGTTGTAGAAAAAAGCCTGTTGGGGTTCGGACGAACCGGTCGTGGCTTTCATGAACCAGTTTCGAGCGTTGGCCTCATCCCCCAGTCCTCGGAGAGCTACGCCTTTATAGTTCCAGATATCGTTTTCTTCGGCATTGATCAATTTGCCCTCACCCAGGTTATAAGGATATTTGTCCGTAGCCTGTAACAGCTTGAGTGCGTCGGCATAACGATGCTCCCGAATGGCGATTTTGGCCAGTTCCGTATGGCAAATGAGATATTGTCCGGTGATTTTGCCCTCTCCTCCTTCCCACGGATGGAACTTTCGTACCGCGATCAAGGCTTGTGCCTCGGCATAACGCCCCAATTGGTTATAAAGCGTGATGCGTTCAATGGACAAGTCGTCACGGCTTTCCGTCTCGTCCGCGTGGGCTTCCAGGAACGCCAGTCGTTCGGCATGCGGACGGCCCAATCGCTTGTACAACTGATCCAGTTCCATCAGGATGCGGGCGTCTTTCTCGTCTAAATGATAAGCTTTCTCCAATGTTTCCACCGCCTTTTGCGGCTGACAGCGTTTGTTGTAATAGGCCAGCGACAGGTTGCGCCATACGGTGGGGAACGTCGGATCAATGGCGGCAGACTTTTCCCAACACTCCACGGCATGATCATATTGACGGGCTGCATACCAGAAATTCCCTAAGTCGTAGGCTGCTTTGGCGCAAGAACGGTTTTCCTTCATGGCATCTTGCAGGATCAGGACCTCCTCAATGCGGTTGGGGAAACAGTAGGTATGATGGTCCTTCTCTCCTTGGCGGTAACAGTCTCGCGCTTTCTCCTTGTCTCCTTTGAGCGAGTAGAAGTAGCCTTTGGCGTAATCGACCATCGGATAGACGTCGGTTGCGGTATCTTCGTAGGCGGCTAACATACGGATGGCCTCGTCGTACAGCCCGGCGGCGGCGAAATCGAGTGCGTATTCGATGTATCCGTGTACGGCGCCTCTCATGAGCTGTTGCATTTCCTTCAGTACGGCCTCATCGTCGGTAAGGAGATACTGTTCGAAACGGCAGCCCATGTTGAAGCGGTCGATACGGAGCGATTCTTCTATTAAGGAGAGAGCCTCCGCACGACGTCCCATCCGCCTCAGAATGGAAGCATTTAGCTGTCGGTCTTTGTGGAGGTGCCAGTTGCGGATCAGAGAGCTGTCTGTCTTTTCGAGAGCCTTGTCGAAGTCCCCTCGCCGGCAGTCGATGGTGGCCAGATTGTAATAGGCGGCATCTTGCCAGGCGGCATTCCAAGCCGATTTGAAGAAAGCGTCGTAGGCATCATCCGTCCGGTTTTGCATCAGACAGCTCCATCCTAAATTATAATAAGGCTCGCCGTCATAAGGATTCGGATTGCGTTCCGTCAGCGTGTCCACAGCTTTGCGGAAGTAGCCTTCGGCCGCGGAGAACTGACCTTTGCGCATAAGAAGCAATCCCATGGCGTTGTTGCAACGAACGTCGCCCGGCTCGCGCCGAAGGGCTTCTTCGTAATAATCCATCGGATTGTAAGTGGCATGGCGATATTGTTC
>JAJPYK010000201.1 GCA_021205005.1 Paraprevotella sp.
GTGTAGCATCTACGACAGGCCAGTCCTCTTTGTCCCATGTCATCTCTCTCATAAACAACTTGCTCGCCCCGCCTTGCTCCCGACTGTATCCGTGAGCAATGAAATAGTCTTTCTTTCCGAAGTGGTAAGCCGCGCTGTGACCGATGGCCACAAACTCATCATTGCCGTCCACCACTACGCTTCCGCCTCCTTGATCCAACGCCCGGCCCTCTTTGTCCACATACGGACCGCAGACTTCTTTGGAACGTCCCACGACGACTTTATAATTGCTCTTCAGTCCCCGACAACAGTAATCATAAGAAACGAATAAATAATAGTATCTGCAGTGACGGAAGACGAATGGCGCTTCCACGGCATTGGCCGATACGTTTTTTCCGTCGGAAGAAGCCTGACGGC
Organism: Paraprevotella sp.; assembly: GCA_021205005.1. Classification (GTDB taxonomy): domain Bacteria; phylum Bacteroidota; class Bacteroidia; order Bacteroidales; family Bacteroidaceae; genus Paraprevotella. Next base: position 397 of record JAJPYK010000201.1, read on the forward strand.
GGGTGCAGATCGTATACAGCTTTTCGGGTCTCATCACGGATGTCAGGTCTTCTGTAAGCCTCGTAAGCTGGATGCCGCCCCAAAAAGAACCGAAAGCCAGCCAAGGATGTCCCTCCCGATCTATGACGACATTGGGGTCTATCGCATTGAAATCGTCCCCGGAGTGCGATACGATCACCGCTCCCGTATCGGTCCAGGGTATAGGATCTTCCGGCGAAAGCGTCTTGCGATAGGCGTGGCCGATGGCGGAGGTGTTCTTCCCGAAAGTGGAACAAGAATAGAAAATATGATAATAGCCTCGATAATAAAGGAAGTCTGGGGCCCATGTATGCCCCTTGTAACCGGGCACACTGTCCATAGCCCATTGCGGAGGAGCGGGAAAGACATTGGGTTCAAATTTCCAGTTCACCCTATCTTTAGATGACATGGAGGAGATATCCCAACCGGTGAAATAAAGATAGTATGTATCTCCCTCTTGAGCCATGACCGGATCATGTACCAAAGGTTCTTTCACGATGGTACCTCTATCCCTGTTTCTATGGGATTGTGCATGCAGCACTCCCACCATCATGCAACTCCACAACAATATCCAGACTACTTTTTTCATGAATCAGCCGTATGTATCTTTATCTCAAATACCGCGCCTTTCTTCCGCATATCACCGTAACAGTTGGAAAACAGCATCGGTATAATCAGGCACTCTTTGGGATTTATATATCTTCTTACGCAACTTTCGGTCTACATCCGGCATGAGGAATTCCCAAAATTCTTTCATTTTGGTCAGCAATTGCTTTTCCCCTCCTTCAAGTGTCTGCGCATAGTAATCGAACAAATCGGCATGGAACGAACGCATCTTCGACTTACGCAAGTCGGCGTCCCAGACCTTGCCCTCGCGGTATTCTGCTGCCATCCATGGGGCGGCCAACAAACCGCGCCCCACCATCACACCCTGCAGGAAAGGCATATCCTGTGACAACCTTGCCAACGTCTCTACCGTAGTCACATCTCCATTATATATTACCGGATGGGAACAGGAACGTGCAAAGCAAGCAAATGCCTCCTCATCGCAATCTCCGTGATATTGCTGCTTCCCTATACGAGCATGCACCACAACGCGAGAAAGGGGAAATGCATTGAGAATCGGGAGCAAATCCAAACACTCTTGTGCGTTCTCATATCCCAAACGCATCTTAACGGAAAAAGAAAGTTCCGGATGACGTTCAGCTATCTGCAAGAGTTCTTTCACCTTTTCCGGATAAGGCTGAATACCGCATCCTTTTCCTTTCTTCGCCACTGCCGGAAAAGCACATCCCATATTCAAGTCTACCTCTTTATACCCGAACCCTTCGATTTGCGACAGAATCATCTCCGCTTCTGCGGCAGAAGCGGCCATCAATTGCGGTACGAGATGTTTCACCTGATTGGAAGCCGGATCCAATCCTTTCAAATCCTTCTTCCTGACCCCTCCATGTTCCCAACGCACAAAAGGGGTATAATAAGTATCCACACCTCCGAAATGCTTATCGAAGATATTCCGGAAAGGAGCTTCCGTCACGCCCTGCAAAGGGGCCATATATAAAGGCAATTTATCCATTATTTCATTACTTTTTTTCAGGTATCACAAGTGAATCTACAATATGCTCCATTTCTTCGAACTCGTCTCCTTTATTCAGATGCAAATATACCTGATACAGCAGCGGCGCCCAGCTTACAGCTTTATCCGGTGCAAGCCTGCGCATGTTCTCCAAGGGCGTTTCGGCCAAGGTGTAATATTGCATCATGTCCGCCCGAAGCTTATGATAATTCTCACTTCTGAAGTCTTCTTTCCTCATCGCATCGGAAGAGGCCTTGGCCAAATTGCAATAAGACAGCCCCTTGAAATAGTTCGCGTTGATGTGGGCACTGTCCAAGGTCAACACGATGTCACAGTTGGTTATACAATTCCTGTAATAATCTTTATTCATATAGATCACGGCTTTTGCAAACCAGAACAACGGATTTTTCGGATCAGATTGCACCATACGATCGGCAAAATGCAACGCATCGTCATATTTCCCGATTCCGTTCAAATAACTTTGCAAGCTGGTAAAAAAATAAGTATGGTCGGGAAAATTCACGAATCCTTTCTTCAAGTCATCAAGCCATGCAGCAGAATCATTCATGGCTAAGTACGACCGGCACAGATATTCCTGCACGAAATTCTGATTTTCGGGGAAACGCAAAGCGATGGGAGCATAACGCACCACCCCGTCATAAGCACCGATGCGATAACCGGCAATGGTTATCCAATAGGCAACCCGGGCATACATGGAATCCGTTTGACTCAGAAACATTTTTTTCAGTAAAGGATATTCGGCAGAAGAAAGGTATAAATCCAAGAAACGGTAAGCCTCCGTATACGAGTTCTTCTTCATATAGAAACGTCCGCCGTTAAGCAAATTCGGCCGATATGCCAGAAGTATCTTACGAGCAGAGGTACGGAAATGAAATTGATGCTTTTCTACTGTTGCTCTCTCGACCGAATCGCACTGCTCCATATAACGGTATACA
>JAJPYK010000179.1 GCA_021205005.1 Paraprevotella sp.
GGAATGTCACTCCATTGTAACAAAAGTATTTTTTTTCTGCAGTAGTGGAATTTTTTTATGTATTTTCCTATGAAATAATGCGTTCTTTTCTTTATATTTGTAACCGTCATCCAAGAGTAGATGACTTTTTCAATCAAAAAACTAAAAAACAAAGAGCGTATGAGAAAGTTAACCTTTTTTAGATCGGGGAGGGGTGATTTTAACATTATTCCTTCTCCTATTAGTCACTGGAAAGATCCAAGCACAGAGTGAAGTAAGCGATAAACTCACTGCTTCTGACCTTACCGCCACGAATAGTACCTACAAACAGTTTAATGGAGTGACTCAAACTTCCGTGGCTGTATATGCCGGAAAAACAGCCACAACCGACAAAACAATCTAATTGAGAACTACTGGAAATGATTGCGGTATTGTCACCACCAGTAGCGGTGGGAACCGAGTGAAAAGCATCACGGTTACATGGAATTCCAATACATCCTCCGCAAGGGTTTTAGACTTCTACGGAAAATCATCACCGTATTCCAGTGCGGCAGACTTGTATGCAAGCACAGCCGCAACCCAAGGCACACCTATCGGCAGCATTAATTGTGGAAATAATACCTCACTCGAATTTTCAGGAGATTATAAATTTATCGGCATTCGTTCGGATAATGGCGCATTATATTTAGACGACATCACCATCACTTGGGAAACGGGGGCAATCACACGAGTTACAGCCCCGGTATTTACTCCGACCGACGGTACAGCATTCGGAGGCACATTAAATGTGACCGCCTCTTCTTCGACAGAAGGTGCTACTATATATTATACTGTCAACGGGGATGATCCTACAACCGCATCTACTCCATTTCCAGCAACCGGCTTGGACCTCACACAAACAACTACCTTGAAAGCCATTGCCGTAAAAGACGGACTGAACAATAGCGAGGTGACTACCGCTACCTATACTAAATTGGACGTTTTCAGTTCCATCGCTGACTTAAAAACGCAAGCCGGAGCCACATCCGACGGAGTGACTTGTGCCGTACGATTGAACCAAGCGGTGGTCACTTATGCCGACAACAATAAAGCTTATGTTCAGGACGAAACCGGAGGATTGTATGTCTATGGGAATAATTCGTTAAAAGCCGGTACGTCCCTGACCGGTATTGTCACAGCCAAACTGGCTTTATACAACGGATTGTATGAATTGGTAGTTAACGGCGGAGAATTTGACGGAGTAGACGTAACGGAAGGCGTAGACATTCCTGAAACGTCCCTTACGCTGGCAGAATTGAGCGCCAACTTCGCCCAATACGAGTCCATGCGCGTGAAAATCACGAATGCCACTGTTACATCGGCATTATCCAACAGAAACGGTGAGATCTCACAAGACGGCAAGAGCATAAACTTGCGCGCCGCTACAACAGACATCACGGCACAAAGCGAGGCAGTTGTCGATATCGTTGGTTATCCCGGACTATTTGATGATGCCCAAAACTGAACGTCATGCTACAAAATGACATCACAGTAAAGACTGCCGGAAAAACTACGGCAACCCTGAACTTCCCACAAAGCACTTATTCTGTCAATATGGGAGAAACTTTGCAAGTTACAGCCACAACAAATTCTACGGCTTCCGTAACTTACACTTCTTCCGATGAAAATATAGCCACAGTAAATCCGACCACCGGAGAAATTTCGGCCGGCAATAACGTCGGAAGTGTGACTATTACAGCCACCGTAGCCGAGAATGATGCATACACCGCGGCTGAAGCCTCTTACACCCTGAATGTAGTCGATCCTTCTTCCTTACCGACAGCCGTAGCCTTCGTAGCCGAAAAAGACGGAAACTACTATGCCATGACTACGAGTAAAGGCAGTATGACAAACTCTTTAGCCGGTCTCCAAGTCTATAAATGGAACGACAAGATCATCAATACGGGAGAAGCCGACATTGCATGGTACGTGGATGACGCGCAAGGAACGATCACCACATCCGACGGCAAATACCTAACTGGAAGCTCTTCTAAAACAGATCTGAACATCAGCTCGAATATCTGCAAATGGAGCTGGGACAATACCAACTCCGCATGGAAGATAATGGGTAAGTCCAGCAACCGCTCTTTCATCGGATATATCGCAACAAATGACTCTTATTTCAAGAACTACGCCGAATCCAATATCGGAGTAGAACCTTATGCCGATACCTACACGACAGCCATGAATATGATAGATGGCTATGTTCGCAGCGAACTCACCGCCGGTGATTACGGTACGATCTGTCTGCCTTATGCAGTGGCAGTTGCCGACAGAGACGGAGCCGAATTCTTCAGCATTGCCGGCAAGGTAACGGAAGGCGACCAAGTGAAATATCTCATACTTGACCCTGTCACGGATTTGGAAGCCGGTAAACCTTATATATTCAGTGCAACTTCCGACAAGCTACTTGCCGTTTACCAAGGAAAAGCCGTCAGCGAAGCCTCGTCTTACAACGGACTGACCGGTTCTTTCGAGGAGCAGGACGTAGCCAACGGCATGTATTTGATCAGCCAGAACAAAGTACAGCTTTGCGGAGACGGCTGCAAGATCGATCCCAACCGTGCCTACATCAATATGACGGAAGTCCCGGAATTTACAGGATCAGCAAATGCCAACCAACTGAAACTCATATTGGACGGAGCTTCAGGCATTGACGCCGTGGTATCCGACAACAATGCGTTAGTCAATGTATACACCGTAAGCGGCATAGAAGTACGTCACCAGGTACGCGCCTCCGAAGCTGCTCAGGGCCTGCCCACCGGGCTCTATATCGTGAATGGAAAGAAAGTAATAATCAAATAATCACAAAAGATTTTTTATGAAAAAGAAAAACTATATCAAACCTTCCTGCGAAGTCGTCAGAATCGACATGCAATCTTCTTTTTTAGTGAACAGTATAGAGGTGGATAACA
>JAJPYK010000100.1 GCA_021205005.1 Paraprevotella sp.
CTGCTTCGAAAGAAATGAGGCTGCACCGTAACCTTTAATTACGACACAGCCTCTTGTTTTTTGTCACTTTCTGTATTTGACGGTGGTACCCTTCAACCGTATTCGTAGTATAAATCATACAACGTATATCTGAGGTGAACTGGAAGTCTTCGGTGAGCTTTTCCCAGTTGTTCTGCCATGACTTAATAACGATGGGATATTTCTCATCCCATTTTTCCTCCAAATTAAGAAGTTCTGTTTCAGCAGTATCCTTACTGACAGCCCCATAAACCCGTTTTAGATCTTTAAGAAACTCCTTCCGGTGTTTACTGCCGACATATTTGATCAAGTTACGTATCTGGTGAACGATGCAAAGTTGTACTATGGTATCAGGGAACACGCTTTGGATGGCATCAGGAAAGCCTTTCAGACCATCTACACAAGCTATGAGGATGTCATGTACACCTCGATTTTGTAAATCGGTCAGCACATTCAACCAGAAGTTTTCTCCCTCATTCTTAGATATATACATCCCAAGCAAATCCTTGCGCCCGTCCTTGTCTATAGCCAATACGTTATATATTGCACGGGCAACGGCACAGCCTCTCTCATCCGTAACTTTATAATGAATGGCATCCATCCAGACTATCGGATAAACAGGGTCCAGACTACGGGAACGCCATGCTTTTACTTCCGGAAGCATACGGTCTGTGATGGAACTGATTGTTTCGGCAGGCACACGGTTGCCGAGATTCTCCTTCATCCAGTACTGATTTCACGCGTGCTGTTACCAAGGGCATATAGGCCAATTATACGGTCTGCAACTCCTTCCGCAAGAACATTCCACGTTTCTTGATAAACTGAGGATCAAAGGTGGAATTTCGGTCACGAGGCGTAGATACGGTTACTTCTCCCATCGATGTTTGAACCTGTTTCTGCATCTTACCATTACGACGGTTTCCACTCTGACGCTCATCCACTGAAAGATGGGCATCCATCTCACCCTCAAGGGCAGCATTTAAAATACTTTCCAATATAAGTAATAAAAGTATTGAGAGCCGTCTTATAGTTCTTTTTACCTTTTATTTCTGTCCTTTCTAACCATTCTTTGCAAAATAGGATAAAGTCAATACTCTTCTTTTTATTTTGCTCTGTTTTGATATACTCCAGTATTTCATCAATACTATATGTGGATACTTCCAATGGAAGGGTAGAGCATATCTCTAGATACTGCTGGACTAATCATCAGCCTCTTTTATAAATACAGGATTTTTAAGTTTGAGTGATTTAGTAAGGTCATTGGGTCTTACAAAGATATTGGTTGAGAGTCTTTTGACTTCCCTGTTATGGGTCATTCTTATCTTTACATTGTAAGTACCATCCGCTTTTTGTTTTTAAGTATTTCTGCTTTGAAAGTCAGCATGTTATTTTAATATTCTTGGGAACAACAATAGACCAACAACCATAGAAATAGAACTATTCAAGAGCTTAATACAGTACTTATTCAGCCTGTATATAAAAAGGAAATCCTCAATAATCTGTCGATTATCAAGGACTTCTTTGGGTGACTAGTGGGATTCGAACCCACGACATTCAGAACCACAATCTGACGCTCTAACCAGCTGAACTATAGTCACCATCTTGGTGTGCTTTAAGTAACTTATCTGTCTTTCTCCTAAAGCGACGCAAAGGTACGTATTTTATTTGAATGCTACAATACTTTCTCTTCTTTTTATGTCAAAAAGGCATTTATTATTCATAGAATTCTTTCTTTCCCGCTGATAAAGTATTCTTCATGAGCATGCAAATCGTCATCGGACCTACTCCGCCCGGCACGGGAGTTATAAAAGCACATTTCGGAGCGACCTCGTCAAACTTCACATCTCCGCTGAGACGGAAACCGTTTTTCTTTGTAGCGTCCGGCACCCTTGTCGTTCCCACATCAATGACTGTGGCTCCTTCCTTCACCATATCTGCCGTTACAAATTCCGGACGACCGATGGCTGCGATGATTATATCAGCCTCCCGACATTCTTTTTTCAAATCGCGGCTGTGGCTGTGGCAAACGGTTACGGTTGCATCGCCGTATTGTTTTTGCATCATGAGCTGGGCCATGGGTTTGCCCACTATATTGCTACGTCCCAATATGACGCATTTCTTACCGCTCGTTCCCACATGATAACGTTGAAGTAACTCCAGAATGCCTTTCGGAGTGGCAGAGATATAACAGGGAAGTCCGATTGCCATCCGTCCGACATTCACCGGATGGAAGCCGTCTACGTCTTTGCGGAAATCTATCGCTTCGATGACTTTCTGCTCGGAAATATGCTGAGGAAGAGGAAGCTGGACTATAAAGCCATCTACGTCTTCATCTTGATTCAACCGTTCGACTTGTGCCAATAATTCTTCTTCACTCACCGTCTCTTCAAAACGATAAAGGGTAGATTTGAACCCGCAGGCTTCACAAACCAACACTTTATTATGCACATAAGTCTCGCTTCCGCCGTCATGTCCGACAAGGATCGCCGATAAATGAGGACGTTTTCCCCCCGCGGCCACAATACGATCGACTTCCGCCGCGATTTCTTCCTTAATCAGTGCCGCCGTCCTTTTCCCGTCTATGATTTGCATATACCTCTGTTCTTATGGATTAAACTTTAGATTTTGGGTATTTTAGGCATACCCGGCATCTTGGGCCTGTTCGCCATCATCTTACCCATCTTACTGCCCGTCACCATTTTCATCATTTTGCGCGTCTGATCAAACTGTTTCACCAATCGATTCACATCCTGGATATTCGTTCCGGAACCTTTGGCAATGCGCTGGCGACGACTTGTGTTCAATATTTCGGGATTGGTACGTTCCCGGGGGGTCATACTTTGGATGATGTCCTCGATATCCTTGAACGCATTGTCGTCGATGTCTATATCCTTAATGGCCTTGCCC
>JAJPYK010000284.1 GCA_021205005.1 Paraprevotella sp.
CGAAGTAGAAAGCATGTGTTGTGTGGCCAAGGGGCCCAACCATGGACCAGCCCCGATTCCTGAAGAAGGCAAATGGGTACAGGCAAAAGAAATTAAAGACATCTCCGGTTTGACACACGGTGTAGGTTGGTGCGCTCCCCAGCAGGGTGCCTGCAAACTGACGCTGAACGTGAAAGAAGGCATCATCCAAGAATGCCTCATCGAGACCATCGGTTGCTCAGGTATGACCCACTCTGCCGCCATGGCTTCCGAAATTCTGCCGGGCAAGACCATCCTCGAAGCCCTGAACTCCGACTTGGTTTGCGATGCCATCAACACAGCCATGCGCGAGTTGTTCCTGCAGATCGTTTACGGACGTACGCAATCCGCTTTCTCGGAAGGCGGCTTGATGATCGGAGCCGGCCTGGAAGACTTGGGTAAGGGACTGCGCAGCCAGACCGGTACGCTTTATGGCACATTGGCCAAAGGCACACGCTATCTGGAGCTCACGGAGGGATACATCACCAAGATGTTCCTCGACAAAGACGACCAGGTTTGCGGTTATGAATTCGTACACATGGGCAAATTTATGGATGCCATCAAGAAAGGCGTTCCGGCAGACGAAGCTTTGAAATCCGTGACCGGCATCTATGGCCGTACAAAACCGGAACAGGGAATTGTTAAATCTATTGACCCACGTAAAGAATAATAAGGAGGAACCAGATTATGATTAGAGAAGTGAAATTTGAAAGTCAGGACCGTCGTATCAAGCAGATTTTAGCTGCGTTGAATGCTAACGGTATCAAAGATATAGAAGAGGCTAACAAGATCTGTGAAGAAGCTGGTTTGGATCCTTATAAGACGTGTGAAGATACCCAGATGATCTGCTTCGAGAATGCCAAATGGGCTTACGTCGTAGGTTCTGCCATCGCCTTGAAGAAAGGTTGCAAGAATGCAGCCGACGCAGCCGAAGCTATCGGCATCGGCTTGCAATCGTTCTGCATCCCGGGTTCTGTGGCCGACGACCGTAAGGTAGGTATCGGACACGGCAACTTGGCTGCCCGCCTGCTCCGCGAAGAAACCCAGTGTTTCGCTTTCCTGGCCGGTCACGAATCGTTCGCCGCAGCCGAAGGCGCCATCAAAATTGCCGAAATGGCCAACAAAGTGCGTAAGAATCCGTTGCGTTGCATCCTGAACGGTTTGGGCAAGGACGCCGCCATGATCATCTCGCGTATAAACGGCTTCACTTACGTACAGACTAAATTCGACTATTATACGAGCGAACTGAAGGTCGTTAAAGAAACGGCTTATTCAGACGGTCCGCGTGCCAAAGTGAAATGCTATGGCGCAGATGACGTACGCGAAGGCGTGGCCATCTTGTGGAAAGAGAACGTAGACGTGTCCATCACCGGTAACTCTACCAACCCGACACGCTTCCAGCACCCGGTAGCCGGTACGTACAAGAAAGAGCGCGTATTGGCTGGCAAGCCTTATTTCTCGGTAGCTTCCGGCGGCGGTACAGGCCGTACGTTGCATCCGGATAACATGGCTGCCGGTCCGGCTTCTTACGGTATGACCGACACCATGGGACGTATGCACTCCGACGCACAGTTCGCAGGTTCTTCATCCGTTCCCGCTCACGTGGAAATGATGGGCTTCCTGGGTATCGGTAACAACCCGATGGTAGGTTGTACGGTAGCTTGCGCCGTCAATGTGGCTTTGGCTTTGAACAAGTAATATAGTCTCATTCGAATCATAGGGAAAGGAATGCCGAAAGTGTTCCTTTCCCTATTTTTTATGATTTCCCGGGGAAATCCTCCTAAAACGCCGTGCCCCTTTTGGCCTCAGTCCGCGTCCGGACGATACCGCTTCCATCCCTTTCATGTAAAAGAAGCCGTAGGCCAATGGCTAACTTCCGTAGATCTCTCCATCAATCTGCGCCAAACGATTTGCCGATCTGCGCCGAAAAAAATATCATTCTGCGCCGATCGTATTCCCCACCTGTGGAGATCCGGATAAGCCGCTCTTTTACAACGTCTTATAACAAGCAAAAGAAAATATCGTTTTTGTCAGGAATTCACCCTTACTCTGCTTGCTCCTTATCCGATTCGACACCGAAAAGAAAATATAAGGGGAAGCCTGCGCCTCCCCTTTTCATTCACCTTGCGGATTTACGATCATACACTAACATATAGTACACACTGCCGCCCTCACGCTCTTGCCTAATCTTATGCTCCTGCATCAAGCGGGCTATGCTCAGACACAATTCAGTTGTCCCTAACTTGCATTGCTTTTGTAAATCGTCGAACGTACAACGCAATAAACTCGACAATGCTTTGTAAACGCTTACACTGCGTGATTTGATTGTTTTCTCGTCCGGTATCATAATGTATTTTTGTTGTTACATGGCAAAGGAACGGATTTTAATTTCATCCCCGTCAAGCCGTCCCATAATAGTTGTTCCTTTTACCGATTTTTCAGAAGAAACAGGATCGTTGTGCACAATAAAAGCAATAAATGTCTTGAAAGGGCTTAAAAATAAAGGTAAGCAGCAAGATATGTTAAAAACCGGTTCCATAAAAAATCCGGTTCCCTCCCTCACATATACTCGGGAAAGAACCGGAAATCTCTGGCCGTCTGCCATGAACGGGAAGAGGGCGAACGATTAATAATTCTCTTTCTTCACTTCAAAGTAGGCTTGCGGATGCAGACAGGCCGGACATACCTTCGGGGCTTCCTTGCCCACGTGGATGTAACCGCAGTTGCGGCACAGCCATACCGTTTCGCCGTCCTTCTTGAATACCTTGTATTCTTCCACATTCTTCAATAATGCCAGATAGCGTTCCTCATGCCCCTTCTCCGCCACGGAAATCATACGATACATGGCAGCGATGGCGGGAAAGCCCTCTTCGGCGGCAATATCCGCAAACTTGGGATAATC
>JAJPYK010000268.1 GCA_021205005.1 Paraprevotella sp.
CTTCGGGAGAAGCCCCGATAGGCACCTCCCGATTCAAATAGACATCCATATTTTCAGGACGATAGAGCTTCCATACATAATAGTCTTTCAATCCATGCTCACGGGCAATCTCTACGCTTGCAGAACAAAGTTCCTTATATCCCAGTTCGCCGTTGATTTTCGGAAGAGCCCAAGCTCCGATGAAAACGGCAAGAAACAGACCATAGGCCACAGAACGAATAGCAGAGTCTATACTTTTCCTTCCATAAAGCAAGTAAAGAGAACAACATTCCGTCAAAGTCAACACTCCGGCTGCTACATATAAAAGCGGTACAGACAAATAAGCATTGGCTTCTTGACGGACCAACAGGATAAAGACCGGCAAAACGGCACAAAATACCGCCACAGGAATAGCTATCGAAAGGGCCAACCAACGATTCCATTTATAATGTACCAAGAATGTCAAGGCCAAATAGACGATAAAAGGAAATGCCGGCAACAGATAAACTTCTATTTTAGAACTGATGCAGGACAACATCACAAAAGTCACCGCGATCACCGTTAAAAAAAACTTTTGCAGTTCGGTGCATACCCTCTTCTTATATACAGAGTATACGATGAGACCGATCAGCAGTAAGGACCAAGGCAATATAGAATACCAAACCGAAATAAAATAGTAGTAAAACGGAGTCGCATGATGGAACGAATTTACAGCCCGGTCCACCGTCTGATGGAACAGCAGATTATTCAAATATTCCTTCCCTCCTTCGGCATAGACCGCCCCAAACCATAATGCACAACCCACTAAAAGGACCGTCCATGTTTTCCATCCCCAATACCGTCCCACGGTACGGATACGACCGGTAATCAAAAGATAGACCACAGTAGACAGCAAGGGGATAAGTATCCCGACAGGGCCTTTGCTGAAAACGGCCAAAAAGACATATACCGGAAACAGAAGGGTCTGACTGCGCAGATTCCCTTCTCCACGCATCATCCGATAAAAAGTACGGAGAACCAACGTGATAAACATGCACATCAGCATGTCCATCCTCAACACGACGGCCATCCCCACAAACAGCCCGCAAGTCATCAACAACCATTCGCCGGTGTAGCGATGAGAACTTTCTATCTTATCCTCCACCCAACGATCCATAACCCGAACGGTGACGAAAGCCGGAAGAAGCGAAAACAACGTGATGAACCACATGTAATGCCTACCGAACAGACACTTACCGGCCATAATGATCCAAAAATAAAGAGGAGGCTTATCAGCATAAATCTGACCGTGATTATAGAATGTCACAAAAGTACCGTTCCGAAGAGCTTCGTCTGCAATACTGAGATAGCGCAATTCATTACCCGGCGTAAAATCCCTCAGAAGCAGTACGGGCAATAACGCCAAAAACACCCATAAAAAGACCCTATATTCTTTCATCTTTCCCATGTTCTATTTTTTTGTCACGACAACCGATATACAAATTACGGATATAAGCCACGAATCCGACAGACTGTCCCACGATCAACACTGCATCCAAACGGATACAACCGTAAATCACAATCAGTAAAGAACCCGTCAGGCTGAGAATCCAGAATCCGGCCGGAAGAACCGATTGGCCGCGCCGACGCGAATAATAAAACTGATAAAGGAAACGCAACGTAAAGAGAATTTGACCCGAGGAACCGAAAATGACCAACCATAGCGGTATACTGTCATTCCGCAAAAAATCGCGCATGAATGCTTCCGCATTGCGGCACACAAAGAGAATAGCGACCACCGGCGTAAGCAACAGAATCCACTTCAGAGACATAAAAATGCTTTTCCAGATTCCTTTCTCTTTCAAGTTCCACAAATATACATAGTAAGAGATGAACTGCCCCAAAACAATGGAAAAATCATTGCGCAGCCAACCGTATAGACACAACAAGTAGGCACCCGCCAAACTCAATATCCAGAAAAGAGAAGGCGACAATACCTTGCCTGCACGTTCAGACAGAATCCATTGTACAAGTATGCGTGCGGAGAAAAATACTTGTGCCAAAAAACCGATGGATAAGACAACATAGGGACTCATCGCTCACTTACTCAAATAGATTGGTATCAGCTATACGATAATTAATGTATCTTTTCTTCATCCACCGATAAGCGAAACAATCCATGAACGGAGAAACCAGCCTGTTCCACAAGTGATATTTGGACTTCCCGGCTGTACGGGGGAAATGCCGTACCGGAACCTGCTTGATCCGCCCCTCTTGAAGGAGAATCAGCGCAGGAAGAAAACGGTGCATACCGGTAAAGAACTGTATCCTTTTGGCATAATCCGTGTGCATGACTTTCAGAGGGCACCCCGTATCCTGCACCCCGTCACGGGTCATCGCCCGGCGAAAAGAATTGGCGATCTTCGATTGTATCTTTTTAAAGAAATGATCTCTTCGATTGGCCCGGATTCCCATCACCAGCTCATAATGGGCAATGTCTGCCAACAACAAATTAAAGTCTTCGGGCGTGGTCTGCAAATCGGCATCCATATACCCCACATACACAGACGACGTCTTATCTATGCCGGCCTTTATCGCCGTGCTGAGTCCACCGTTCTTCTTTAAGGAAATATAAAAGAAAGCCTCATGCCGGCTGCACACGTCCTCTATATTTTGCAAACTCCGATCGGTGGAACCGTCGTTGACGAACAAGACACAAGTCTTATATAAAGATACGGGCAAGAAATTGCTCAATACGGTTTCTAACGAGCTGATATTGTCCTCCTCATTATATACGGGAACAATGATCGTAAATTGATAAAGATCGGTCTTATTCATGAGATTATATCCCCTTACAGACAAAAAGCCACCGACATTTTGAAGTTTTTTTTAAAAAAGCATCCATTTCCGTTACGGCCTTATCC
>JAJPYK010000147.1 GCA_021205005.1 Paraprevotella sp.
ATCGAGCACCGGAACTGGCAGATGGGCGTACGGAGAGTGGAAAGGATTATACCATACATATTGTGGTGGATGAGAATGGACTGGATGATGCCATTGGCATAGAACTGGTTACTTTGCACGCCGATAAGGATGGAGCCGATCATATCTATTCAGTAGAACCTTGTAAAGTGGTGAAGAAAGAGTGTACCTTGTCTACTTTCGAATTCGTACATTCCATCAATAATGCCGGAAGCTTTAAGCTGTCGTACCGCATGTTCCCGAAACGCGAGGATCTGCCTCATCGTCAGGACTTCTGTTATGTGAAATGGTTTAATTGATAGGTCTTTCTTCTTTAAGGTTTCCTACACAGACTTTTGCGAAAACATCTTTCATCTTTCAGCCGTGCTTCATTCCGTTCGGTGCAGATTGGAAAATCGTTCGGCGCAGATTGAAAAATCATTCGGCGCAGAAGTTTTTATCGCTTTCTGACATGAGGCTGTTCCTCCTATTTTTATCTTATCATTCATCTTGTAATAGATGGTTATTGCTATAGCAAGGGAGATTCTGAAACATCCGTATCCAAGTTTCTCGATTTTATTGTATCACAAGGACAGCTTCCCACATGCCACATCCTTGCCATAGTGTTTATTATTAACATAACATACCCACGGGGGCTGATTGACTCAACAGAAAAGGCCGCCTCCTCGCTTTTTGGGGGAGACGGCCTTTTCCGATATCGGAGTCGAATCATTCCAAATACAGTTTGACTGTATTTTCAAGTTCTTCACCTCTGAGTTGCTGTCCTACGATAGTACCGTTGCTGTCTATCAGAATGGTGTAGGGAATGGACGTTATGCCATACTTCTGTGTCATGACATTGTCCCAAGACTGCAATTCAGAGCCTTGAGGCCAAGTCATATTCATCTTCTTTACGGCATCCTTCCATGCCTTTTCGTCTTCATCGAAAGAGATGCCCACAATTTCGATACCTTTATCGTGATATTTTTTATATAGATTTACCACATTCGGCATTTCTGAGCGGCAGGGACCGCACCAACTTGCCCAGCAATCCACTAAGGTCAGTTTGTTGGATTTGATGATGTCCGACAACTTAAGTTTTCCTCCGTTTATGGATGGGATGGTAACATCAATAAAAGATTGTCCGTCAGAGGTTGCGTTGCTTCTCTCAGCTTCCTCTTTTATGCTCTTCAACGCATTGCTGTGCTTGTAGTGATCCGAGACTTTGTTGGCTAACTCTAAGATTTCTTGAGGACTGAACAAGTTGTAGCATGATCTGAAGAGGAAGTAACCCACCTGTTTATCGATGTTTTTTTTCACGTAATTCATTACGAGTTGATTGGCTTGCTGATCCAATGCCGTTAGTTGCCTTTCGGCTTCAGCATCCGATACGTTAATTCCGGTTGTATCCGACAATTCCTGACGTGCATAGAGTTGGCTCATCTTTTCATGGAGAACATAAATGGAATCGGACATCTTTTGGTAAATGTCGTTGTTTTCCGTACCGGATACCTTTCCGTTTAGTCCGATTTCCAGTTTGACGTTTCCGCCTTCCATGAAGAAGACGTTACTATATATTTCTTTGTTTTGCTTATCAAGATAATAGTAGCTTGCGATGATCGTAGAATCACAAGGTGTTTGGAACGAAAATGCTCCGTGCTTGAGTATGATAGTATCCGTAGGTATGAAGCTATCGTTGCCTGACATTCGGGCAAAGTATAAGGTGTCTCCATCAGTAGCATTTTCCACGGTTCCTTGTATTCTACATTGTTGCCGTGAGCAAGAGGTTAAGAATCCAAGGAGTGCTATTGCGGGCAAAATCTTTGTTTTCATAAAGCTTTTAGATATTAAAAACGGCTGTACGATGTTCAGACTTGGAGTTATCTCCATGACGGACATCTGCTACGGCCTTTTTTATGGAATATTGTCAATGCAATGTATATAAGATGGGATCAAATCAAGTATTGTGAACTGATGGATTTATTATTTTCCACACGTCTGATTGTCTCTGCCAAGATATCGGCGATACTGATTTGTTTTACTTTGGCACATCGGCTGGAGTATGGGATACTGTCGGTGAAGACCATTTCTTCAAGTGCGGAATCTTGTACTCGTTCCGAAGCATGTCCTGACATGATGCAATGAGTAGCTACGGCACGTACAGAAAGAGCACCTTTTTCTTTCATTAGGTTCGCTGCCTTCGTAATGGTGCCGGCAGTATCTACCATGTCGTCCACTAAGATGACATTTGCGCCTTTTATGTCGCCGATAATCTGTATGTCAGCTACTTCATTGGGTTTCGGACGCGTCTTATTACATAATACCAACGGACATTCCAAATATTTGGAATACGTGCTGGCGCGTTTGGAGCCGCCCACATCTGGCGCTGCAATCACGATATTGTCGAGTTGCAATGATTTGATGTAAGGTAACAATACGCTGGATGCATATAAGTGATCTACGGGGACATCGAAGAAACCCTGTTCCTGATCGGCATGCAAATCCATTGTGATCAAGCGGTCTATTCCGGCTACACTCAACATGTCGGCCACAAGTTTAGCACCGATCGATACACGGGGCTTGTCTTTACGGTCTTGACGTGCCCAACCAAAATAGGGAATCACTGCGATGATGCTGTGGGCTGAAGCACGTTTGGCTGCATCAATCATCAGCAGAAGTTCCATTAAGTTATCGGAATTCGGAAATGTGGACTGTACCAGAAACACATCGCGTCCCCGAATGGATTCTTCGTAAGACACGGAGAACTCCCCATCTGCAAAGTGGGTTATTACCAACTTGCCGAGGGGACTGCCTAAACTGGCACAAATTTACTCTACCAAATACTTTGATTTGGTTCCCGAAAAGACCATAAATGAATTATTCTC
>JAJPYK010000223.1 GCA_021205005.1 Paraprevotella sp.
CAATAGGAGTGAGCAAAATACACAGGTACATTCAGCCTTTTAGTCATCCACTCATGCCCGGCAAACTCGCTTCCGTTGTCTGTCGTGATTATTTTTAACGCATCCCCCTTGTAAGGCAGCTACAGTTTCCATACTGTCTTAGCCAAAGGCTTTGCCTTTTTCCCGTGACTGAGCTTCTCCATCAGCAGGAAATTCGTGCTTCTTTCCATTAGTGTCAGTATCGCATTGCCCTTCTTGTTGACAATCAGATCCATTTCCAAATCACCGAACCGTTTTCCGTCCGCCTCCTTGGGACGTTCATTCTGCCGGGGGTGACCATTGCCTTGTCCTTATCAGTTCCACAATGCGCCATTTTAATATGGGCACAGCCCGCAATTGCCGGTAATCCGCCTCTTGCAGGACTGCGCCTTTTCATGGCCTTGGTCCACATGTACTTGCCGTTAGACATCGAATTGCGTCTCAATTCGCGGCTGACTGTGGATTTGTCAACTTCGATAACCAAAGCTATCTCAGAATTTAACTTTCATACCCAGATTCTGCATGATAAAGCTGTAAATGTCAGCCTCTTCTTCCAGAATTTTCGCCATCGGCTTTCCTGAATCGTGGCCGGCTTTGCTGTCTATACGGATAAGTACAGGGGCTTTTCCGGCTTAGCAAGCCTGCAAAGTGGCAGCGAACTTAAACGAATGGGCAGGCACTACCCGGTCGTCATGGTCGGCTGTGGTTACAAGGGTGGCAGGATATACAGTGCCGGGACGTAAGTTGTGTAACGGAGAATAGCTGTATAAATACCTGAACATCTCCGGACTGTCGGCACTTGTACCATAGTCGGGCGCCCAATTCCAGCCAATAGTAAACTTATGATAGCGCAGCATGTCCATCACTCCCACTTGGGGAACCGCCACCTTAAAGAGGTCCGGGCGTTGTGTCATGCACGCTCCCACCAACAATCCGCCGTTACTTCCTCCCACGATAGCAATGTGTTCTTTACCGGTGTACTTCTCCGACACGAGATATTCCGCCGCGGCTATAAAGTCATCGAATACATTTTGCTTGTGTTTTTTGGTGCCTGCCTCGTGCCAAGCCTCCCCGTATTCACCTCCGCCGCGCAGGACAGCCTGTGCATAAATGCCCCCATTTTCAAGGAACGGCAATCTCATGGCAGAAAAAGATAGCGGAAGACTGATATTAAAACCTCCGTAACCATACAGGTAAACGGGGTTCTTACCATTGCGTTTCAACCCTTTCCGATAGGTCAGGAACAAGGGAATGCGCGTTCCATCCTTGCTCTTGTAGAACACCTGCTCCGTTATAAACTCATCCGGACGGAAACTTACCTTCGGGGCAGCATACACTTTGCTGACGTTATGACCTGTATCGTAACTGTAAATCGTACCGGGAGTAGTGAAAGAAGTGAAGGAATAATAACATTCGTCCGTCTGTTTGTCGCAACTAAAGCTGACAGAACCAATTCCGGGCAGTTTCACTTCGTTCAGCAGTTTTCCGCTTAAATCGTAGAGATAAGCATGGTCTGCGGCGTCCTGGCTATACGTAAGTATCAGTTTATAGCCCGTCATCTCGACAGAAGACAGCACCTATTTCTGTTCCGGAACCAAGGTTTTCCACTAATCGACGCCCGGATTCCTCAAGTCTGCCACCATCAGGCGGTAATTGGACGCGCCGTCATTGGTGTAAATCAGCAAGCTGTCGCCGACATTGCCGACAGATTCATACACCTTATCCTTATTGTCCGTCAGTTGAAAGAACTGGGAATCCGGCTGTTTCAGATTTTTCACGTAAAGGGTATTACCGCTTCCGTTTCCGCTCTCCGTCAGATACATCAGCGTTTCCTCTTCGTTTACACTCACCTCGTAGAAGCATTTGGGACGGGAAGGGTTACGGTAAAACAGCACATCGCTGCTTTGCGGCGTACCGATACGGTGGTAATACACTTTGTGGTTCTCGTTCATGGCAGACAATTCCTTGCCGTTTTCGGGAGTATAACTGCTGTAAAAGAACCCGTCTCCCCACCAAGCGGCATCCGAAAACTTCGCCCATTGGATATGATCCTCTGTTTGTTGCCCCGTAGCCAAATCGATTACATAAAACTCCGACCAGTCCGAGCCGCTGCGCGACACCGAATAAGCGGCATATTTCCCGTTATTAGAGAACGAAAGGCTTTTCAATGCCACCGTCCCGTCTGCCTATAACTTGTTGGGATCCAAAAAGACTTGCGGTTTACCGTCCGGTTTGTCCATCACATAAATCACCGATTGGTTCTGCAGACCTTTGTTCTTATAGAAATAATACTTGCCGTTGCGGATAAACGGAGTGGACACCCGTTCGTAATTATTCACCTCGTTCAACCGTTTCAAAAGTTTCCCGCGGAAGGGTATCTTTGCCAAATAGGTGTCCGTCAAGGCATTTTCCGCCTTCACCCACTGGGCTGTTTGTGCACTCGTATCATTCTCCAGCCACTGGTAGGGATCAGCGACCTTCGTTCCAAAATAATCATTCTCCGTTGTATCCCGGCGGGCTTCAGGATATTGGATTTGCGCCAAAGACGGCGTCGCAACCGCCAACAAAGCCAATAAAGTTGTTTTTCTCATAATTATAGTTCCTTTTTGAATTGGTTTGCACAAAAGTACAAAAAAAAAGTAGATCTGCAACGGCTTTCCTAAGCGGTCTTTCACATAGCCTTTTATCCCTGCTTTCTTTTATACACTTTTAGGTTAAACAATTTAGCATATCCATAGAAATGCCAGACTTTTGCGTCCAATATTAATTTGCAGAGTCAATCAGCAAGTGCAACATTACTACATATTTTTGAAAAAGCTTTCAGCCTACGGGTAAAAGTTTAATTTTTCTCTCGGTA
>JAJPYK010000089.1 GCA_021205005.1 Paraprevotella sp.
CAACAGGAGGAACAATGCAGGAATACCGACTGAAACGGGCCGGATAAGAGCATCTTCCATACCGGCTCTCTTTCCTTGAGACAACAAACCCAAATAAGGCTCTACCTGGTCATTGGATTCCATGCACGGTTCCATTCAAGGTAGAAATCATTAGCAAAGTCATCTTCATACCCCGGTTTAATTCGTGCAGCCAGTTCTTCGTAATTCCCAGTTGATCCTGTGGGCAGCAATACAGAAACAGGAACGATTATGCAGGGGCCAGCCTCCTCCAAGACAGCTTCTTTTATCCCTGATACGACTCCTATTATCGAATAGGTTCGCCCGCCCAAAAATACGATTTTGCCTATCGGTTCCTCAATTTCAGATGCAATGGCCAATTGTTCTGTTATCACAGCTGGATATAACCCGTTCACCAGTTCACCGTTGCGGAACCATCGTCCTCGTATAACGTCCGGTTTAAATACAATCTCAGCAGCTTCATCAGTTCCCTTGAAATGAGCTAAAACCTTTTTCCCCGAAACAAAAGATACTGAGTATCCCCAATAGTATTGTGCCGGTCTCTGATAAGGTATAAACTGCAGGCATTCACTAATACTTTCCACATATTTTTTTTCTTAAGCCTTTCCTTTACTACATCCATTGCTTTCACAGCCATCCCAGAAAGCTGCGAATCCTGAGTTCTACCAATAAGGTAACCGAAAGAAACTACGTTATCCACATCTAACTTTCCTGGCGATTGATAACTTCTGAATGAATCCAAGGTCACTGTCAACGAAACAGATAAGGTAATAAATACCAAAGCTTGTTCAAATATTACTGCCGTAAACTTCTTCTTTTGGTTATACAGCATGGTCAATATATGCCTTATCATAAATCCCTACCTTTTAATTCTACAGCAATGTTTTTAATCGCAATACGATATGCCGGAATGCCGCCGGAAATCAAGGCAAACAGCAATGCCAATATCAGAGTGACCGCCAATACGGTAATGTCCAAACTGAAACCGGACAGGACCGAAATGATACTTTCGCTTGTGTACAACATCTTATCAATGAGTCCCAACACAGGCTTCACGAGAACAACAGCCAGAATGAAACCGATAAGTGAAAGCAATATATTTTCCGAAATGATTTGCCCGAAGGCTTGTAGTTTGGTCGCACCAAGGGCCCTTTTTATGGCAATCTCCGTGGCCGAAGCATATACCTTGGCCGAACTGAGAGTCATGATATTCAGTGCCGGAATCAGAATGAGCAGCAGCAGAATGACGACGGCTCCGTAATTAAAGATATTCCCTCCCACACGTTTGTATTTAACCTCCTGCAACGTCAACACATCGTCTGTCTTGATATCGGCATCTATGCCTTTGGTTCGATAGTATTGTGTCAAGGCGTGTTTCAGGTTCTCCTGCATTTCATGAACTGGCATATTGGGGTCAAAAAGAATATTTATCGAATAGTATTCTTCGTATGAGGGCATGAACTTATTATATTTGTCCGGCACCCATATCACAGCCCGTTCAAAGGGATTCTGAAGAGAAGAAAAATCCTGCACGATGCCGACAATCGTATATTCAATCTTTTGGATAGTTATTTTCTCTCCGAGAGGATTGCTGGGAAAACTTCTGTCAGCAAAACTTTTCGAAATGACGGCTTGGGGCGCGGCATCCTCTGTAAACGGCCTGCCAGCAATAAAATCAAATTCGTTGATTTTAAAATGGGAATCACTTACGAAATCGACGCTAGCCACTCTTACCTTTCCATTCGCAAACACCATTATGTCTTCTGTATTGCTGATGCTGTAACCGGTGGCCCCAGGTAATGCCGCTATAAACTTTTCTATGTCCTGTGTCTCTATGCCTCCTATTTCTTCTCCATTCTTATCTGTGAACCAAGTATTTAATCGGATCAAATTTTCGGCATTGACGAATGGCCGGGTATCGCTTTTTACCAACCGGACGGCTGTCAGCAGCAGGATTATCAGCATAAACGCCACCGTCATGCCGAGAATGTAGAATGTGGAATACAACCTATCAGACCATGCGCTGCGTGCGGCATTTCTTATATAAGTCAAAATCATGTTCATCGCCTGTTTCCATTTTATTGTTTCGATCCATTGACGACATCCTTTATTTCTCCATCGTTCATCGTCACCATGACAGATGCCTCGCCAGCCAGTTTGGCATCATGCGTCACCATCACCACCGTCATCCCCTCTGCATTGAGTTCCAACAGCAGATCCATGATTTCACGCCCCATGCGGCTGTCCAGGTTTCCCGTAGGCTCGTCAGCCAAAAGCACATGGGGACGCGTCATCATGGCCCGGGCTACTGCCGCCCGTTGGCACTGCCCACCCGAAAGCTGGAACGGAAAATGTTTCATACGGGGCACTAATCCGACCTTGTCTATGATAGAAACGGCACGTTCCCTGACCTCTTTTGACGACAGCTTTTCGCGACTGTAAAGCATCGGCAGCTCTACATTCTGCAGGATATTCAGGCTCGGGATCAGATGGAAGCTTTGGAATATGAAGCCGAATTTCTCATTTCTCAACCGGGAAAGTTCCTTGTCCGTCATATGGCCTGTATCCATCCCTTCTACGCGAATCACCCCCTTGGTCGGAGAGTCCAAGTGTCCGATAATATTCAGCAACGTGGATTTCCCGCAGCCGGACGGCCCCATGATGGACATAAAGTCCCCTTTATTCACATTAAGGTTCACCCCGTTGAGAGCAAAGGTCTCGATTTCATCGGTCGAAAAGACTTTGTAAATGTTTTCAAGTTCTATCATAATAAATGGATTTTATATTAATATCTTTACCCTCAAATACGACTTTTCCGGATGAAGACGGACAGCATATAAT